>CAZPIE010000025.1:0-15733 GCA_964586275.1 uncultured Methyloversatilis sp.
TTGCCGCAGGATTCTACAAGCCGGCGGCGCTTGTTTCAGGTCAAGATCGCTGCCGAACCCCTCGGCTATGATCGGCACGAGACAACTACCCGCAGTAGAATTTGCGCAATGACTGCCGGACCGCGTGAAATCGTCACCCCCTACCGTCCCATCCCGCTCGCCGTGCCGGAGGGGATGAAGCCGAACGAGTTCTTCAACAGCGCCGAGAACCTCGCCGACCTGATGCACAACAACGGGCTGCTGCACAACCCGGAGGGCCTGCTGCTCTACCGCAAGGCGCTCGGCCACAGCAACCTGTTCGACTGCTCGATCATCTACAACACCTCGCAGCGCATCCTCGACCCGCTCGGCCGGCCGGTGCGCCGCACGCAGGTGCCGGAAGCGGTGCGCAACGTCTGGAACCGCATGAACCAAATCCTCATCGCCTTCATGCTGGAGCGCTACCCCGACCACACAACGCACCTGGTGCTGGCCGGCGAGGCGAGCCTCGACGCCACCTGGCCGCTTACCTCGCCGGGGGTGCCGAGCATCCGCATGCTGCACAACCATTTCATCGTCTTCGACAAGCGGGCGCTCGCCGCCGCGCCGCTGGCCGACGCGCACAACCCGAACCTGACCGACGGCGGCCAGCATTCGCTGTTCCAGGCCACCATGCACGACGTCTATCAGGCTTTCTTCGATGCCCTCGACCTGGACATCCTCGTTCCCTGCCCGGCGGATGTGTCGCGCCTCGCGCTCACCGGCTACCCGCAGGGCCTGCCGAGCTGGGAAGTCCGCGGCGGCGCGGCGGCCTTGCGCGACGTAAGGTTCTGGAAGGAATACGACATCATCCTCAAGGGCTTCATCGACTTCTACCGGACCTTCTTTGGCCAGGTGTCGACGCGCAATTCGCCGCTGCCGCGCGACATTTATTTTCCGCAACTGGTCGAGGAAAAGCTGCTGTTCGACAACGACTTCCTCACGGCCGCGAAGATGGTGCGCGACCAGTGCATCAGGGATGCGCAGTACGCAAACTTGATCCGCTGGCAGCCGGCCTTCAAGCAGCTGATCTACCGCAACGACGACGGCAAGCTGATCGTGACGATCAGCCAGAATTCGATCGGCAACGCCATCACCGAATTGCTCGGCGTGGTGGTGAACCGCCGGCCGGACGCGGAGGCCTATGCCGCTGCGGAACCGGCCCTGCTCGAGCAGCTACTGGAAGTGCGCCGCCGGCTGGTCGCAGCCGATCTGGGCGAAGGCATCGCAACGAAACAATGGAGCGCAAATTGAACCAACCCCAAAAGCTCGCTTCGCGGGACCAGCCTACGGCTGTCCAGCAGCCTGTGTCCTGCTCCCCTCAAGAGGTCAAGAAACACTCGGGACGGCCCTTCGCGTTTCTTGAGAACCGCTCCGTATGTGTGCCGTTCGCGGGCAGGCTGGTGATCCTCGGTTTCGGGGCCATTGGCCAAGGCGCCTTGCCCCTGCTGTTTCGCCATCTCGATCTGCAACCCCATCAAGTAAGCATTTTCGCCGCGTCGCATGACGGCGCGGAAATTGCCCGCGAATACGGCATCGCGCTGCAGGTCCGCCCGCTCACCCGCGAAAACTATCGGGCCACTCTGACGCCGCTGCTCGGCCCGGGCGATTTCCTGCTCAATCTTGCCATCAATGTCTCCAGCGTCGCCCTGATCGAACTGTGCCGCGAGCGCGGCACGCTTTATCTCGATGCCTGCATCGAGCCTTGGGCAGGCGGGTATACCGACAAAACGCTGACGCCGTCGGCACGCTCGAATTACGCCCTGCGCGAGCAGGCCAAGGCATTGCACCAGCCCGGCGGGCCGACGGCGGTGCTCACCCATGGCGCCAATCCCGGCTGGGTCTCACATTTCGTCAAGCAGGCGCTGCTCGACATCGCCCATGACTGCGGCATGGATACGGCGGCGCCGGGCGACCGAGCCGGATGGGCCGACCTGGCCCGGCGCCTGGCGATCAAGGTCATCCATATCGCCGAACGCGACTGGCAGTTTGCCGATCCCCGCAAAAGTCCGGGCGAGTTCGTGAATACCTGGTCGGTCGAAGGATTCGTCGGCGAGGGTTGCCAGCCCGCCGAGCTCGGCTGGGGCAGCCACGAAAAGGCGCTGCCCATCGATGGCCGTCGCCACGGTTTCGGCTGCGAAGCGGCGATTTATCTGGAACGGCCCGGCGCCGCGACCCGCGTGCGCACCTGGACGCCGTTGGCCGGACCCATCCACGCCTTCTTGATCACTCATGGCGAATCGATCTCGATCGCCGACTACCTGACCGTCGGCAGCGGCCCGCATCCGGAGTACCGGCCCACGGTTCATTACGCCTACCACCCCTGTGACGACGCAGTGCTGTCGCTTCACGAACTGGCCGGGCGCGGATGGAAACTACAGGAACGGCGGCGCATTCTCCGTGACGAAATCGCCAGCGGCGCCGACGAACTAGGCGTTTTGCTCATGGGGCATCCGAAGGGCGCCTACTGGCTTGGCTCACGATTGTCGACGGCGGCTGCGCGCCAGCTGGCGCCGCACAATTCAGCGACGACTCTGGAAGTTACTGCCGGCGTCGTGGCGGGGGTTACCTGGGCCATCGAGCATCCCAACTGCGGCGTGATCGACCCCGACGAAATGCCCTTCGACGACTTGATCGAGCGATGCCGACCCTATCTCGGTGAAATCGTCGGCGTGTATAGCGACTGGACGCCCCTGCAAGGTCACGCCGACTTCTTTCCCCAAGACATCGACGCGGAAGATCCCTGGCAATTCAGGAATTTCCGCGTTGGATAAGTTGTCCCCGGCCGTCAGGCCGGCGCCGCGGCATTCGGTTCGGCGCCCGGCGAGTCGTCGCCGCTGGCCGCCTTGGGCGGCTGCGAGGTGGATTTCGGCGGACGCGGCGCCTTGCCTTCCATGATGTCGTTGATCTGGTCGGCATCGATGGTCTCGAATTCGAGCAATGCAGCGGTCATGGCTTCGACCTTGTCGCGGTTCTCTTCGAGCAGACGGCGCGCCAGCGCGTACTGCTCGTCGATGATGCGGCGGATCTCGGCATCGACCTTCTGCAGCGAGGCCTCCGACACGTTCTTGTGCGTGGTCACCGAGCGGCCGAGGAAAATCTCGCCCTCCTCCTCGCCATAGACCATCGGCCCCAGCACGTCGGACATGCCCCACTGCGTGACCATGCGGCGCGCCAGGTCGGTGGCGCGCTGGAAGTCGTTGGAGGCGCCGGTGGTCATCTGGTGCATGAAGATTTCCTCGGCGATGCGGCCGCCGAACAGCACGGTGATGGTGTTGAGCAGGCGCTCGCGATCCTGGCTGTAGCGGTCCTCGGTGGGCAACTGCATCGTCACGCCAAGGGCTCGCCCCCTCGGAATGATCGTGACCTTGTGCACCGGGTCGGTCTTCGGCAGCAGCTTGGCGACGACGGCATGGCCGGACTCGTGGTAGGCGGTATTGCGGCGCTCCTCCTCGGGCATGACCATCGAGCGGCGCTCGGCGCCCATCATGATCTTGTCCTTGGCGCGCTCGAAGTCTTCCATGTCGACGAGACGCTTGTTGGCGCGCGCGGCGAACAGCGCCGCCTCGTTCACGAGGTTGGCGAGGTCGGCGCCCGAAAAGCCGGGGCAGCCGCGCGCCAGCACGGACGGATCGACATCCTGCGCCATCGGCACCTTGCGCATGTGCACCTTGAGGATCTGCTCGCGGCCGCGGATGTCGGGCAGCGGCACCACGACCTGACGGTCGAAACGGCCCGGACGCAACAGCGCCGGGTCGAGCACGTCGGGACGGTTGGTCGCGGCGATGACGATCACGCCAGCGGAGGCCTCGAAGCCATCCATTTCCACCAGCAGCTGGTTGAGGGTCTGCTCGCGCTCGTCGTTGCCGCCGCCGAGGCCGGCGCCGCGCTGGCGGCCGACCGCGTCGATTTCGTCGATGAAGATGATGCAGGGCGCGGCCTTCTTGGCCTGCTCGAACATGTCGCGCACGCGCGCCGCGCCGACGCCGACGAACATCTCGACGAAGTCTGAACCGGAAATCGAATAGAACGGCACTTTCGCCTCGCCGGCGATCGCGCGTGCCAGCAGCGTCTTGCCGGTGCCGGGCGAGCCGACCATCAGCACACCGCGCGGAATGCGCCCACCGAGTTTCTGGAACTTGGACGGATCGCGCAGGAAGTCGACCAGCTCGGAAACCTCCTCCTTGGCCTCGTCGCAGCCCGCCACGTCGGCGAAGGTCACCGTGTTGGTGTTCTCGTCGAGGACGCGCGCCCGGCTCTTGCCGAAGGAAAACGCCCCGCCTCTGCCGCCGCCCTGCATCTGGCGCATGAAGAAGATCCACACGCCGATCAACAGCAGCATCGGGAACCACGAGACGAAGATGTTCATGAGGAAGGACTGCTCCTCATCGGGCTTGGCGACCACCTTGACGTCGTACTTGAGCAGATCGGACACCATCCACAGGTCGGGCGGCGCGTAGGTGGTCAGCTTCTTGCCATCGATGGTCGTGGCGTCGAGCGAGCGGCCCTGGATCACCACCTTGGCGATGCGACCCTGCCTCACTTCATCGAGGAAGGCGGAGTATTCGAGCGTGTTTTGGGTCGTCTGCCGCGTGTTGAACTGGTTGAACACCGTCATCAGCACCACGCCGATGACCAGCCAGATCGCCATGTTTTTGAAAAAGTTGTTCAAGCTATAGCCTCTCTTTCACCTTTTGCCGTCCGATTCTATGTCAACCGCTTCTTCCTGGCCAGCAGATACACCTCGGCGCTGCGATCCCGCGACGCCGCCGGCTTGCGTGTCGTCAGCGTCTCGAAAACCGCCTGCATCTCCTTGCGCAACTCCATGAAACCCGCACCCTGAAAGACCTTGACCAGGAGATCGCCACCCGGCTTCAGATGTTGACGTGCGAAATCGAGCGTAAGTTCAGCCAGATAGATCACTTGAGCGCTGTCCGTGGCCGCAATACCCGTCATATTGGGCGCCATGTCCGACAAAACAAGGTCGACCTGCCGTCCCGCCAGCGCCGACTTCAACCGTTCCAGAACCGCATCCTCGCGAAAATCACCCTGGATGAATTCGACGCCGGGCATCGGTTCGAAATCCAGCAGGTCGAGCGCGATCAGCCGCCCGCCCGGCTGGATGCGCCTCACCGCGTACTGGCACCAGCTGCCCGGCGTTGCGCCGAGGTCGACCACGGTCATGCCCGGCCTGAGCAAATGATCCTTCTCGTCGACCTCCTTGAGCTTGAACACCGCGCGCGCGCGCCAGCCTTCCTTCTGCGCCTGCTGCACATAGGGATCGTTGATATGCGCCTGCATCCACTGCCTGCTTTTCTTTTTCTGCTTCGTCGTCCAGCTCATTTTGCCCGGCTCATCTAGAATCCGTCCATGAACGCATTATCCCCCGCCGAAGTCCGCGCGCTGCGCGCGGCCGCGCATCATCTCAACCCGACCGTCGCCATTGCCGGCAACGGCCTGACGCCCAACGTGCTCAAGGAAATCGACCTTGCGCTCAAATCCCACGAGCTGATCAAGGTCAAGCTTCACGGCATCGAGCGCGATGACCGTGCCGCGCTGCTCGAACAGATTTGTGCCGAACTCGACTGCGCGCCCGTGCAGCACATCGGCAACATCCTCGTCCTCTGGCGGCCGAAACCGGCAGGCGAAGAGGATGCCCCGAAGCCGCGCCGCCGCAAGGCCGCCGCGCCCAAGACCAAGAAGCAGGCCGCTGCCGCGCTGGAAAGAAAATCCCGCAAGTAATCAGGCCGGCGGCGCGTCGTGACCCGAGTCGCCAAAGACCAGCCGCTTCAACCTGAAGAGTTCGTCGCGCGCCGCGGCGGCCTGCTCGAATTCCAGGTTCTTTGCGTGGTCCTGCATGGCCTTCTCGAGACGCTTGATCTCGCGCGCCAGCGCCTTCTCGCTCATCGCCTCGTACTTCGCCGCCTCCTGCGCGACTTTCAGCTCGCGTTGCAGGTTCTCGGTGTCGTAAACGCCGTCGATGATGTCCTTGATGCGCTTCTTCACGCCCACCGGCGTGATGCCGTGCGCCTCGTTGTAGGCGAGCTGCTTGTTGCGCCGCCGTTCGGTCTCGGCCATCGCGCGCTGCATGGAATCGGTGATCTTGTCGGCGTAGAGGATGGCCGTGCCGTTGAGGTGCCGTGCGGCGCGACCGATGGTCTGGATCAATGAACGTTCCGAGCGCAGGAAGCCCTCCTTGTCGGCGTCGAGGATCGCCACCAGTGAAACCTCGGGAATGTCGAGGCCCTCGCGCAGCAGGTTGATGCCGACCAGCACGTCGAACACGCCGAGGCGCAGGTCGCGGATGATCTCGACACGCTCGACGGTGTCGATGTCGGAATGCAGGTAGCGCACCTTGATGCCGTTGTCGGCGAGGAATTCGGTGAGCTGCTCCGACAGGCGCTTGGTCAGCGTCGTCACGAGCACACGCTCGCCTTGGGCCACGCGCTTCTTGATCTCGGAGAGCAGGTCGTCCACCTGCGTCGTGGCCGGCCGCACTTCGAGTACCGGATCGACGAGGCCGGTCGGGCGCACGACCTGCTCGACCACCTGGCCCTGATGCTCCTGTTCGTAGTTGGCGGGCGTGGCCGAAACGAACACCGTCTGCGGCATCAGCCGCTCGAATTCCTCGAACTTGAGCGGCCGGTTGTCGAGCGCCGAGGGCAGGCGGAAGCCATAATTGACGAGGTTTTCCTTGCGCGAACGGTCGCCCTTGTACATGGCGCCGACCTGCGGGATGGTCACGTGCGACTCGTCGATGAACATGATCGCGTCCTGCGGCAAGTAGTCGTAGAGCGTCGGCGGCGGCTCGCCGGCCTTGCGGCCCGAGAGATGGCGCGAGTAGTTCTCGATGCCCTTGCAGAAGCCGATCTGGTCGAGCATCTCGAGATCGAAGCGCGTGCGCTGTTCGATGCGCTGCGCCTCGACCAGTTTCTGCTCGGCGTAGAAGAAAGCGATGCGCTCGCGCAGCTCCTCCTTGATCTTTTCGATGGCCTGCACCACCGTGCCGCGCGGCGTGACGTAGTGACTCGACGGGAACACCGTGAAGCGACCCAGCCGCTGCTTCGTGTGGCCGGTGAGCGGGTCGAACAGCGTCAGCGTCTCGATCTCGTCGTCGAACAGGGCCACACGCAGCGCGCTCTCGGCGTTTTCCGCCGGGAAGATGTCGATCACGTCGCCGCGCACCCGAAATGTGCCGCGGTGGAAGTCCATCTCGTTGCGCTCGTACTGCATCTCGGACAAGCGCCGGATGATCTCGCGCTGGCCGGTCTTCTCGCCCTCGCGCAGGTGCAAAATCATCGCGTGGTAATCGACCGGATCGCCGATGCCGTAGATCGCCGAGACGGTGCAGACGATCACCACATCGCGCCGCTCCAGCAGCGACTTCGTCGCCGACAGGCGCATCTGCTCGATGTGCTCGTTGATCGCCGAATCCTTCTCGATGAACAGGTCGCGCGACGGCACGTAGGCTTCGGGCTGGTAGTAGTCGTAGTAGGAGACGAAGTACTCGACCGCGTTCTCGGGAAAGAACTCGCGGAATTCGGAATAAAGCTGGGCCGCCAGCGTCTTGTTGTGCGCCAGCACCAGCGCCGGGCGGCCGAGCCGGGCGATGACGTTGGCCATCGTGTAGGTCTTGCCCGAACCGGTGACGCCGAGCAGAGTCTGGAAGCTCAGGCCGTCCTCGATGCCCTCCGTCAGCAGGCGGATCGCTTCGGGCTGGTCGCCGGCCGGCGGAAAAGGTTCGTGCAGCCGGAATGGGCTGCCCGGGAACTCTACAACTTCATCATTCATGAGACATAAGAGTCGGTTTTTTGATTGCCGCACTGCGGCAGAAACGCGCGATTGGGCTATTATTGCGCGATTCCCCTCCCACATTTTTCAGGAGCTTTGCCGCCATGAGCACTTCCCTCTTCGCCAACGTCGAAATGGCCCCCCGCGATCCGATCCTGGGCCTGACCGAAGCCTACAACGCCGAAAAGAACCCCAACAAAGTGAATCTGGGGGTGGGCGTGTATTTCGGCGACGACGGCAAGATCCCGCTGCTGGCGGCCGTCAAGCAGGCCGAGCAGGCCCGCCTCGCGGCCCAGCCGCCGCGCGGCTACCAGCCCATCGAAGGCACGCCCGCCTACAACGGCGCCGTGCAGGGCCTGCTGTTCGGCAAGGATTCCGACATCGTCGGTTCCGGCCGCGCCGCGACCTTCCAGTGCCTCGGCGGCACGGGCGCCCTGCGCGTCGGCGCCGACTACCTGAAGACCCTGCTGCCAGGTTCCACCGTTTACATCAGCGACCCGAGCTGGGAGAACCACCGCCAGCTCTTCGAAGCCGTCGGCTTCAAGGTCGACACCTACGCCTATTACGATCCGGCCACGCGCGGCGTCAATTTCGCCGCCATGAAGGCCTCGCTGGCCGCCATGCCGCCGAAGTCCATCGTGCTGCTGCACGCCTGCTGCCACAACCCGACCGGCGCCGACCTGACCGCCGCCCAGTGGAAGGAAGTCGTCGCCGCGATCAAGGAGCGCGACCTCGTCGCCTACCTCGACTTGGCCTACCAGGGCTTCGCCGAGGGCATCGAGCAGGACGGCGAGACCGTCAGCCTGTTCGCCGCGTCCGGCCTGCAGTTCTTCGTCGCCAGTTCCTTCTCCAAGTCCTTCTCGCTCTACGGCGAGCGCGTCGGCGCGCTGACCGTCGTCACCGCCAGCAAGGACGAAGCCGCGCGCGTCACCTCGCAGATCAAGCGCCTGATTCGCACCAACTATTCCAACCCGCCCACCCATGGCGGCGCGATCGTCGCGGCCGTGCTGACCAGCCCCGAGCTGCGCAAGATGTGGGAAGACGAACTCGGCGGCATGCGCGACCGTATCCGCACGATGCGCGCCAGCTTCGTCGCGAAGCTCAAGGAGGCCGGCACGGCGCAGGACTTCGGCTTCATCAACGTGCAGCGCGGCATGTTCTCCTACACCGGCCTGACCGCCGCGCAGGTCGAGACGCTGCGCGCCGAGTACGGCATCTACGCCGTCGGTACCGGCCGCATCTGCGTCGCCGCCCTGAACACGCGCAACATCGACTACGTGGTCAAGGCCGTCGCCGCCGTCATCAGGTAAGCCGGCAAATGTCGCGGAAATGTCGCGGAAATTGACCGCTGCGCGGGGTTTGTGCTCTAATGCGCGCCTCGCGCTGACGGGCGGTTAGCTCAGCGGTAGAGTGCCACCTTCACACGGTGGAAGTCACTGGTTCGATCCCAGTACCGCCCACCAACACCAGCCTCACGCGGCGACCGGCAATTGCGCCCAGTTCGTCGTGTAGCACGGCGACATCCTTTCCCGCTTCATTTTCCAGCGCTTATCGACCCCCTCGGCGGCCGAGCGCAGGGCGCCTCGTCCCCAGATCGCGTTGATGCGGTCCAGCGCCTGCATCAGGCGGGGGTTGTCGTTCGTGGTCGAGAACAGGCTCATCTGCCGGTTCGCCGCATCGGTCAGCTCGAGCAGCGCCACGCCCGCCTTCTGGTAGGCGAAGCCGGGACGGTAGATGCGCTTGAGCCCCCACAGGGCCGCCCGCGTCAGGCGCAGGGTGTCGTCGGTCGCTTCCGGCAGCGGGATCGTCAGTCCGCGCTGGTACTGCGGCGCGTCGCTGTGCGGGTTGGTGCGGATGTAGACCTGCAGCATGCCGGCCAGCGACCCCTGCGCGCGCAGCCTCTCCGCCGCGCTGGCGATGTAGCTCGCCACGGCCTCCTGGAGCTGCGGCAGGTCATGGACATAACTTCCGAACGAACGCGACGACTGGATCTGCCGCTTGTTGGGCGCGACCTCTTCCAGCGCCAGGCAGGGGATGCCGTTCAGCTCGGCCACCGTGCGCTCGACCACGACCGAGAACTCCCGGCGCAGGGTCTTGGCAGCGGCGGTGCGGAGGTCCTCGACGGTGGCGATGCCCCGGGCGGCAAGCTGCTGCGCGAGTCGCGGACCGATGCCCCAGACCTCGTTGACCTCGATACGGGAGAACAACCCGGAACGCTCGGCTGCCGTCAAGCGGTTGAAGTCGCAAACCCCGTCCGTGCCGGCCAGTCCCTTCTTCGCGCAGTGGTTCGCCAGTTTGGCGAGCGTCTTCGTGTCGGCGATGCCGACGCAGACGGGAATACCCACCCACTGCTTCACCTGCCGGCGTATCTGCCGACCGTATTCGATCAGGTCGAGGCGCCCGAACCCGTCCAGGCCGAGGAAGCATTCGTCGATGGAATAGACCTCGTGGTCCGGGGCGTATTGCCCGAGGATGGCCATCACCCGGTTGCTCATGTCGGCGTACAGGGCGTAATTGCTGCTGAGGGCGACGATGTCATGCTCTCTGGCCAGGTCGCGCATCTGGAACCACGGCGTGCCCATCCTGACGCCGAGCGCCTTGACCTCGTTGCTGCGCGCCACGACGCAGCCGTCGTTGTTGGACAGGACGACGACCGGCCGGCCTTCGAGCCGGGGAGCGAAGACCCGTTCGCAGGAGACGTAGAAGTTGTTGCAGTCGACCAGCGCGAGGGGCATCGCTACACCCTGTGGATGCTCCAGCGCACCACACCCCATACCGAGAGTTCCTGATCGCCCGAGACGAGGATGTCCCCGTGACCGGGATTGCCGGAGCGCAGCAGGATGCCGTGCGGCAGCAGGCAGAACTGCTTGACGGTGAAACTGCCGTCGATGACGGCGATGACGACGCAGCGGTCCTGCGGCTCCAGCGCGCGGTCCACGACGAGCAGGTCGCCGTCATGAATGCCGAAGCCGATCATCGAGTGCCCCTGCACGCGAATGAAAAAGGTGGCTTCCCTGTGCTCGATCAGGTGCTCGTCGAGGCTGAGGCGTTCCTCGTAGTAATCCGTCGCCGGGGAGGGGAAGCCCGCGGGGACGGGCCGCGCCAGGACCGGATATCCCGGCAGGGGAATGCACGGCAAAGGAAGGTTGATCCAAGGTGTTTCCATGAACGCCATGCTAGTGAACGTTCGTTCTCCTGTCAAGCATCCTGCCTGCCATCCTGCCTACCTGATGCTCCCGAACTGCCGGCCGCTGATCCTCATCTGGCGGACAATGTCGTCCGGCCGGCAATCGGGGTGCGCGGCCAGCGCGATGCCCGACCAGGCTTCGAGCCAGCTGTGGACCTGTTCCTCCCCGACCTTGTACCGTGCGGCGACGGTGGCGCTGGCCCTGCCGTCGGCGATCCGGCCGTCCGCGACCCAGCGCAGGTAGCGGATGGCCGCCTCGATGGCGCTTCTCGCCACGATCGGGGCCGGCGAGGTAGATTTTCATGGGCGGGGAGGATCGGCAGGAGATTCAAAATCCCAGGGAGTTTACCGATCCGTACAATGGCGGTTTTTTTGCACCGGAGATTCCCGATGGACATTGCCAAGATCGCCTTGACCCGCCATACCTGCAAGGCCTACGACCCGGGCCGCAAGATTCCGGCCGAGCAGGTCGAGCAGCTCAAGACGCTGCTGCGCCATGCGCCCTCCTCGGTGAATTCGCAGCCCTGGCATTTCATCATCGCCGCCAGCGCTGCCGCCAAGGCGCGCATCGCCAGGGCGACCGAGTATCCGGTGTATGCGGCCAACACGCCCAAGATCCTCGCCGCCTCGCATGTGGTGGTCCTCTGCGCGCGCACGACCCTGGACGCGGCGCAGATCGCCGCGATCACCGACCAGGAGGAGCGCGACGGCCGCTTCCCGAACGCCGAAGCCAAGGCGCTCCAGTTCAAGAGTCGCAGCTTCTACGTGAACCTGCACCGCTTCGATTTCCGCGACACCCAGCACTGGATGGAGAAGCAGGTCTATCTGGCGCTCGGCACCCTGCTGCTGGGCGCCGCCGTGCTGGGCATCGATGCGACGCCGATCGAGGGTTTCGACAGCCGCATCCTCAACGATGAGCTCGGCCTGCGCGAGCAGGGGCTGACCAGCGTGGTGCTCGCCGCGCTCGGCTACCGCGGCGCGGAGGATTTCAACGCCCGGCTGCCCAAGTCCAGGCTGCCCGCCGCGGCGGTGATTGCCGAGCTTTGAATCCCGCCTTCCGCGCCGGCGCGGAGGCCGGCCTGCGCACCTTCATCCCGCTGTCGGTCGGTTTCATCCCCTGGGCGATCGTCACCGGCATCGCCATGCGCGCGATCGGCATGGACGCCCTCGAATCGATGGGCATGAGCCTGCTCGTCTTCGCGGCGACCGCGCAGTTCGGCGCGCTGCCGCTGATCGCCAGCGGCGCCCCGCTGTGGCTGATCTTCGTCACGGGCATGGTGCTCAACCTGCGCTTCGTGATCTTCAGCGCGGCGATCGCGCCGGCCCTGCACGAGCAGTCGCTGGCGCGCCGCCTCGTCGGCGGCTTCCTGCTGACCGATGCGGCGTTCGCGGTGCTCGGCCCGGGGCTTGCCGGCGCGCGCGACCCGGCCTGGCGCTGGGGCTATTACCTCGTCCCCTCGCTCTACGGCTGGCTGCTCTGGCAAGGCTTCGTGCTGGTCGGGGTCCTGGGCGCGGGCTTTTTTCCGCGCGACTGGTCGCTCGAGTTCATGGGCACGATCGCGCTGATGGTCATGGTCGTGCCGATGGTGCGCTCGCAGCCGATGCTGGTCGCCGCGCTGACGGGCGGCTTGGGCGCCGTGTTCCTGCGCGACCTGCCGCTGCGGCTCGGCCTGTTCGCCGCCATCCTGCTCGGCATCGCGGCCGGCTTCGCCGCCGAGCACTGGCGCGGGAAGGAGACCAGGGAATGATCGAAGGTGTCTGGCTGTGGATTGCATTCGCGTTGCTAGGAGCCACCACGCTGATCACGCGCGGCAGCTTCATCGTGATCGGCGAGCGGGGCAGCCTGCCCGCCGTTTTGCAGCGCGCGCTGCGCTATGCGCCCGCGGCCGCCCTCTCGGCGCTGGTCGTCCCGGACCTGCTGCTGGTGCAGGGCGATCTCCAGCCCTTCAATCCCAAGTTGTTCGCCGGACTGGTCGTGATCGCGATCGTGCTGCGCTGGCGCAATCCCTGGCTGCCGTTCATCCTCGGCATGGGCGCACTGTGGACGGCCAGCTACCTCGTCCCGGCCTAGCGCGTGCCGTCCCGCCAACGCCGACTTTCATGCAAACTGCTATGCTTCGAGGCCATGAGTACCGATACCTGCCCCTCTCGCCCTGCACCCGCGCCTGGCGAACAAATTCCCGACCATGCTGCTGCAGATGATGGTCAGCCGCCTGCGCGACATGGGCACGCGGGCGATTTCTCCCCTTTCCAAGCTGCTCGTCTAGCGGTCTAATGCTTTCGATCGGCAGATCGTCCTGCCAGCAGAAACTCGTCATCGCCATGTCGTCCATCCAGACCCTCAGCAGCAAGCTCAGCGAACTCGATCTCCATCTCTTCCACGAAGGCAGCCATACCCGGCTGCACGACTGCCTCGGCGCGCACCCGGAGGTCCGCGACGGCGTCGCCGGCTGCCATTTCGCCGTCTGGGCGCCGAACGCCCACGCCGTCTCGGTGATGGGCGATTTCAACGGCTGGCATCGCCACAGCCACTGGCTGCGGCAGATCCACGCGGGTTCGGGCATCTGGGAAGGTTTCGTGACCGGGGCCGCCGCCGGCCAGCGCTACAAGTTCCACATCGAATCGGCCCTGCACGGCTACAAGGTGGACAAGGCCGACCCCTTCGCCTTTGCCGCCGAGGTCGCACCGGCCACCGGCTCGGTGATCGCCAGCCTCGACTACACGTGGAACGACGCCGACTGGATGGCGCGCCGCAAGCAGGCCAACGCGCTCGACGCCCCGCAGTCGGTCTATGAGGTGCACCTGGGGTCCTGGCGCCGCTCGCCGGACGATCCCGGCAAGCCGCTCGGCTACCGCGACCTCGCGCCGCAGCTCGCCGACTACTGCGTGGAGATGGGCTTCACCCACGTCGAACTGATGCCGGTGATGGAGCACCCGTTCTACGGCTCCTGGGGCTACCAGGTCACCGGCTTCTTCGCGCCCACCTCGCGCTACGGTTCGCCGCAGGATTTCATGTTCCTCGTCGACCATCTGCACCAGCGCGGCATCGGCGTGATCCTCGACTGGGTGCCCTCGCATTTTCCGAACGACCAGCACGGCCTGGCCTACTTCGACGGCACGGCGCTCTACGAGCATGCCGACCCGCGCCAGGGCTACCATCCGGAGTGGAACAGCCAGATCTTCAACTACGGCCGCCACGAGGTGCGTTCCTTCCTGTTATCGAGCGCGCTGTTCTGGCTCGACAAGTACCATATCGACGGCCTGCGCGTCGATGCGGTCGCCTCGATGCTCTATCTCGACTATGCCCGCAAGGAAGGCGAGTGGATTCCCAACGAGCATGGCGGGCGGGAAAACCTCGCCGCGATCGGTTTCCTGCGTCAGCTCAACGAAGCCGTCTATCGCGACTTTCCCGACACGCAGACCATCGCGGAGGAATCCACGGCCTGGCCGATGGTGTCGCGGCCGACCTGGCTCGGCGGCCTCGGCTTCGGCATGAAGTGGAACATGGGCTGGATGCACGACACGCTCGACTACTTCGCGCACGACCCCATCCACCGCAAGTACCACCACGACCAGATCACCTTCAGCATCTGGTATGCCTTCCACGAAAACTTCATGCTACCGATTTCGCACGACGAAGTCGTGCATGGCAAGGGCTCGCTGGTCGGCAAGCTGCCCGGCGACGAGTGGCAGCGCTTCGCCAACCTGCGCCTGCTGCTGGGCTCCATGTGGGCGCACCCGGGCAAGAAGCTGCTGTTCATGGGCAGCGAATTCGGCCAGACGCGCGAATGGAATCACGACAGCAGTCTCGACTGGCACCTGCTGGAATTCTGGCCGCATGCCGGCGCGCAAGCCTGGCTGCGCGACCTCAACGGCGTCTACAAGTCGCGGCCGGCGCTGTTCGGGCGCGACTTCGGCAACGACGGCTTCGAGTGGATCGACTGCCACGACAGCGACGAGAGCGTCATCAGCTTCCTGCGGCGGGGTCCCAACGGCGAAACGATGCTGGTCGTGCTCAACGCCACGCCGGTCTATCGCGAAAATTACCGCGTCGGCGTGCCCGGCGGAGCTGGTTACTGGCGCGAAGTGCTCAACAGCGATGCCTCCTGCTACGGCGGCAGCGGCCAGGGCAATGCCGGCGGCTGCCAGGCGCAAGACTGGGCCCACCACGGGCGCGATCACTCGCTGCTGCTGAACCTGCCGCCCCTCGCCGTGCTCATGTTCGAACCGGCGTGATCTAGGCCGACTGTGGCGCCAGGGCGCGCCACAGGGTTTTCCCCTTGCTTTCCTTGTCGATCTCGGCGAGCACACGCTCGTGTTCGGCCAGTTCCTCCGCGCTCGGCTCAAGGGTGCGTATCGGCGGGTGCTCTGCGCGCACGAAAACCATGCCTTCGGCGGCCCCGTCCCCAAAGTCGATGATCAGGCTTTCCTGACCGCGCGTCATGACCAGATAAACCTCGGCGAGCAGTTCCGCATCGAGCAGGGCGCCGTGCAACTGGCGCCCCGAGTTGTCGATGCCGAATTCGCCGCACAGCGCGTCGAGGTTGTTCTTCTTGCCGGGGCGCAGGTCGCGCGCCATCTTCAGCGTGTCGGTGATCGCGGCACAAGCCGCCTTGAACGGACCGCGATCGATCAGCCCCAGTTCGTAGTCGAGAAAGCCGACATCGAAGGGCGCATTGTGGATGACCACCTCGGCGCCGGCGACGAATTCGAGCAGTTCCGCGGCAATCTCGGCGA
>CAZPIE010000026.1:0-15712 GCA_964586275.1 uncultured Methyloversatilis sp.
AGGCAATTGACATGGGAGCTCCTGCGCCACGATCTCTTTTCACGATGCCCGCCTTAGCCCCTGTCCGCGCCGCGCTGCGAACAGCCGCTCGCGATAGCGGCCGAGCGCGTAGGCGATGGTCTCGATGCGGATCTTGATGGAGCCTGTCGGCTGGTTCTCGTCGATGTCCTTGAAGGCGAAATACGGGGTGCCGGACTGCTCGACGATCGCCTCGATCACGCTGTAGACGGGTGCGTCGTGCCCGCACTTGAAGCTGGACAGCTCCAGCGCCACCAGGTTGGGATGGCGGGCGACGTACTTGGCCGCCCACAGCTTGCGCGAGCTGTTCTCCGAATAGCTGTTCTTCCACACGTCGTCGATGGCGAGCGGCGAGGCGATGTCGCCGGCGCGCAACTCCGCGCCGAACAGCCGCTCCAGGATGTCCGCGTCGCGCGGCAGGATATCCTGCCAGAACACCGGGTAGCCCTGCTGCTGGATCGCCTCCAGGATGCCGTGATTGATCCCCGGATCGTTGTGATACGGGCGGCCGAGCACCACCACGCCGAGTCGCTGCTCGCGCTCCAGTTGTTCCAGCGTCGCGCGCGCGCGGCGGCGCAGTTCCGCCTCGTGCGCTTCCAGCGCGGCGAGTCCCTGCCGCACGGCGTGCCTGGATTCCTCGGGCGTCAGGCCCAGTTCGTCCTTCCAGTCCTGGTACATCTGGCGCGCGCACAGCAGCGGTTCGTCCAGGTTCAGGAAGGTCTTCTTGAACACGATGCCGCGCTCGCGGAACGCATCGCCTTCCTTGATGAAGGCGGCGTGCGTCGCCTCGGCGGTCGCCACCACGGTCGGGCAGGCCTTGGAGGCCTGCACGCCGTCGAGGAAGGTGGGAAAGGCGTCGACCATCGGAAAGAAGATGTGGGTCAGCGGCCGCTTCGCGTGCACCCGGTGGAGCAGGTCATGCACATGGGGAATGCCCAGCTTGCTCGGGAAGCACGGGTCGATGCTGCCGCGCCGGGCGCCCCGCTTGTAGAGCGCCTGGTCGGTATAGGCCGAGAACACCAGGTTGCGGTAGGGCACGCCGAGGGCCATGAAATAGCCGATGAAAAACGGCGCCTGGGCATACAGGTTGAGCACGCGCGGGAAGCCGATGCGCAGCGCATCCCGCCGCACGCGACGGCGGGGTTGAAAGCCGCCGAACAGGCGCGGCGGCGCGGCCGGCACGATCCCCTGCGGTTCGCGGAACACCGCGCTGGCGGCAAGGGCGACGAAGTTCGGGTTCTCCTTCGCCACCTGGTCCTGCCCCGCCTTGATCCTGCGCATGCTGTCCAGATCCTCCACCGCGCCCTTCTCGCAACTGGCGATGATCAGGCGCCGATGGCCGGGCGGCAGCGGCACGGCGGACGCCGGTGTTGCATCCGGCGCCGGCGCCGCCCCGGTGTAGACATCGACGAAGCTGCGCAGGCATTCGTTCTTGCAGAAATGGCAGCGCGTCTCTTCGCCGATGGTGCTCCGGTAGCGGATGGCGGCCACCCGCTCGATGCCGATGAAATCGCTGCGGCGGCCCTGTTCCGCCCACAGGCGCCGGGCCTCGAGGGCGCAACCGATGGCGCCGGACTCGCCGCAATGCCGGTGCACGATGATCTCGGGCTCGCTGCCGCTGCCGCGAAAGCGGGCGCGGATGAAGTCCACCTGCGCCTTCACCGCCGCCAGGTTGTACTGGGTGCCGCCCTGCAGCACGAACCTGCGGCCCAGGCGGGCGAGGTTGGGCATCTGCGCCACGTACAGCCAGATGTTCTTCGGCAGCACCGCCGCCAGACCGGCCATGATCTCCTCCGGGCGCCAGCCCCGGCGCTGGAAGTCGACGATGTCCGACTGCATGAAGACCGCGCAGCCATGGCCGAAGGCCGGCATGGCGGTGGCGGAGAAGGCGATGTCGGCGAAGTCGCGCACGTCGAAGCCGAAGGCCTGCGCGGTGGTCTGCAGGAAGTAGCCGTTGCCGGCGGAACACTGGGTGTTGAGCTTGAAATCCTTGACGCGGCCGTCCTTGAGGAAGATCAGCTTGATGTCCTGACCGCCGACGTCGACGATGACCTCGGTGTCCGGGTAGAAGTGCAGGCAGGCCTCGGTATGGGCCACCGTCTCCACCAGCGCCACGTCGGCCTTGAGCACGTCGCGCAGCACGTCCTTGGCGTAGCCGGTGGTGCCGGCGCCCAGCACCTCGAGGCGCGCGCCCTGGCCGTCCACCTGGCGCGCCAGTTCGGCGACCACCTCCTTGCTGTCCTCGATGGGGTTGCCCCTGGACAACTGGTAGGCCTTGGCCAGCACCCGTCCCTGCGGGTCGAGCAGCACGCCCTTGGTCGAGGTGGAGCCGCCGTCGATGCCGAGAAACGCCTCCACCACCGCGCCGGGCTTAAAGCGCGCCGGCGCCCACGGCTCGGGCCGGTAGCGGGTCTTGAACGCCGCCAGCTCCGCCGCATCCGCCGCCAGGGGCGGCAGGCCGCCCGCGCGTGCGCCGCCGCCGCGTGCGAGCGCGTCGGCCAGCGCCTCCCAGCCCAGGTAGGCGCCGCTGTCGGGCGCCTCCTGCAGCGCGGCGCGGCCGAACGCCACGGCGCCCAGGGCGGCGAAATACTGGGCGTTGTCCGGGGTGATGACATGGTCCGCCGGCGGCCGCGCCGGGTCCGGCAGAGGGATGCCGCGCTCCGCCCACAGCAGCGGCAGGTGGTGGCGCCAGCACTCGCGCAGGCCGCGGATGAAGGTGTTCGGCCCGCCCAGCAGCAGCACCGTCGGGCGCAGGGTGTGGCCGCGGGTGAGCACCGAGAGGTTCTGCTGCACGATGGCCTCGAACAGCGAGGCCATGAGCTCGCCGACCGGCACGCCCTGTTTCTGCAGGGAGTTGATATCGGTCTCGGCGAACACGCCGCACTTGCCCGCCACCGGGTGCAGCGTCAGGCCGTCGTAGCCCAGATCGCCGAGACCTTCGGCGCCGACCTGGAGCTTGGCGGCGATCTTGTCGATGACCGCGCCGGTGCCGCCCGCGCACTTGTCGTTCATCGTCGGGATCTTCTTCTTGACGCCCGCTTCCTGAGGCTTGAAGACGATGATCTTGGCGTCCTGCCCGCCCAGTTCGATCACGCTTTCGACCTCGGGGTAGAGCTTCTCCACCGCCAGCGCCACCGCGTTGACCTCCTGCACGAAGCGCCCGCCGATGTGCGCCAGCAGCGCCGCGCCGCCCGAGCCGGTGACGAACAGGCGCATGGCCGCACGCGGCGTGCCGGGGAAGGCCGCCTCGATGGCCTGCAACAGTTCGAGCGCCTTGCCGGCCTGGCGGGTCTCGTGACGTTGATAGTCCTGCCACAGGAGGGTGTCGGACGCGGCCTCCACCACCACCGCCTTGACCGTGGTGGAGCCCACGTCCAGGCCGATCAGCAGGCAGCCGTCGCAACCGCCCTGCGCCGGATCGCTCTCAAGAAACTCGCCGGGCCGCCCCAAGAGTTTCTGCCCCCCGGGGGGAGATCGCCGAAGGCGATTTCGGGGGGGACTCATATCGACCCCGCTGTGGCTGCGCATTTGCGCCCGGCCCAGGTCCGGTCGCGGTCCATGCGGTCCGCCACGTACAGGATGAAACGGGCCGCCAGTCCGGTGACGCCCGGCGCGTGCGGGATGCGCAGCAGCGGATGCCGCAGCTCCGGGTGTCGCGCCACATAGGCACGGATGTCCTCCAGACGCCAGCCACTGCGCGCCAGCGCCTGGCCGAACTCCTGCCTGCACTTGGCTTGCGCCTCGCCCAGCGCCATCTGCACGCGGGAGTAGGCGTTGATGTCGCCCTCGCCGGAGGTTTCCACGGGCAGAAAACTCATGTCCGGATAATGCGCCAGCACCGCCGCCTGGGCGCCGTCGGACTGGGTGGAAGGCATGCAGCCGAAGGGCTTGAGCGACAGCACCAGGTGGGCGAGGTTGCGGTGGCTGTAGTAGATGTTCTTGGCCACCTCCAGATGGCCTTCGCCGCCGCCGCAGCGGCTGTTGTAATAAGGGTGGCCGACGCGCTGCAGCTCGAACTGGCTGGCAAGGGGATGCGCCGTGCCGCCCAGCGCCTGGCGCCGGCGCTCGTAGGCCCGTCCGAACAGCGTCCTGGCCAGCGTCAGCAGAAACAGGTTTCTGCGGTAATGCCATGCCTGCCGCAGGCGCCGCCAGGGCCGCGGGGCGATGCCGTCGGCCGCCGCCAGGCCCTGCCGGTCCAGCAGCCACTGCCGGGCATAGTGCAAGGAATAGTCGATCCAGGTGGCCACCGGCTCCACCAGCACCTCCGCGCCCTCGCCCTCCAGAAAGCGGAACATGTGAAAATTGCCGTCGCCCTCGGTGGTCTGGGCCCAGAACTCGCCGGTGATCTTGACCACGGGCCGGGGCCGCGTGTAGTCCACCGCGACGCCGGCCTCGACGAGGGCGCGGCAACGCTCCAGGGCCGCGCACAAGCGCCGGCCGCGATATTGGGCCAGGAGCTGGGCGAACGCGTCGGCGTCGGCGAGGCCGAGCAGCCCGGCCAGCCCGCGCCGCGCCACGCCGGCACGGCCGGCGTCTTCGCCCTGGCGCAAGGCTTGCTGACAGATCGCCAGGCATTGCGCCAGGACGCGGTCCGTCGCGCCCGCCTCGACCTCGTAGGGACGCAGCCGATGGGCCAGCGCGTTGAGCAGATCCCCCGCCATGATCGCGTTGATGAGCGTGGCGAAGAACAGCGGGGTCAGCGCCAGGCCGGCCTCGGCGGCGGCCGATTGCGACAGCCCCGCCTCCTGGCTGAAGACCAGCACGCGGAAGCCGTCGAAGCCGGCGTTGCGCAGCGCCAGGCGGTATTCCGCCTCGTACATGCCGAAGCGGCAGGGTCCGCAGGAGCCGGCGGTGACGAACACATGATCGGCGAGGATGCGTTCGACCGGCAACCCCTCCTCGTCACGCAGGCGTCTGAGGTAATTGACCAGCGCGCCCACCGTGAAATAGGTGGGGTTGCACTGGCCGTAGTTGCCGTACTCGCGGCCGGCCTGGAAGTCGGCCTTGGTGGGCGGCGGGATCGCTTGCGCCCGATAGCCCAGCCCCTCGAGGCCGGCGGCGATGAGCTGGTCGTGACGGGCCGTCAGGCCGCCAAACAACAGGGTCGCTTCGCCGCGTTCATGCGCGAGAAAAGCACGTTCGGCGGGGCGTCTGAAGTGCCGGCGGGCCGGGCGCATCGCAACAGACCGACTCAAAAACCGCGCCGGCTCTCAAGAAACACGAAAGGCCGCCCCGAATGTTTCTTGGCCCCTCGAGGGGAGAAAAGAGCGAAGCGAGTTTTTCGGGGTGGGCTCATGAATTACTCCTCGATAGTCGCCCTCAGTTTTGCAGCCTTGGCGATATCGGATCATACAATTACACAATGTCAAAGCAATGAGCGCACGCCGACCCCGTCGCGCGCGAGGCGCTGGCGCAGGCGCGCGAGCGCTTCCATCTGCAGCTGGCGCACGCGCTCGCGCGTGATGCCGAGTTCCCGGGCGAGGGTTTCGAGCGTCGCGACCTCGCGGCCGTTGAGGCCGTAGCGCGTCTCGACGACATGGCGGTGACGGTCGGACAACTCGCCGACCCATTCGCCGATGTGGCGCACGACCTCTTCATGTTCGACGGCATCCCCGGGATCGACCGCCCGCTCGTCGGCGATCGCGTCGGCGACCGTCAGGTCGGGATCGATGTCGAGCGGGGCGTCGAGCGAGGCGGTGCGCTCGTTGAGCAACAGCAGGCGGCGGATCTCGCCGACCGGCTTGTGCAGCAGCTTTGACACCTTTTCGAGCACCGGCGTCGGCTCTTCGTCAGCCTTTTCGACATCCGCGCCGCACTTGCGCAGCGCCTGCAGCACGGCGTTGAGCTCCTTGACCACATGCACCGGCAGGCGCACGGTGCGCGACTGGTTCATGATCGCGCGCTCGATATTCTGGCGCACCCACCAGGTCGCGTAGGTGGAGAAGCGGAAGCCGCGCTCGGGATCGAATTTCTCCAGCGCGTGGATCAGGCCGAGGTTGCCCTCCTCGATCAGGTCGTCGAGCGGGATGCCGCGATGCTGATAATGCTTGGCGATGCTGACGACCAGCCGCAGGTTGGCCTCGATCATCTTCTGCCGCGCGGCGAAGTTGCCGGCCCGCGTCGCGCGCGCCAGCGCCAGTTCTTCGGCCGGCTTGAGCAGCGGCGTTGCGCCGATCTCGTTGAGGTAGAGCTGGGTGACGTCGTCGAGGAAACCGTCCTCGCCGGCGACATCGCGGGCTTCGCCATGCACGGCAGTCGCCGCCTCGGCCCGCTCCGCCGCATCCGGCGGCAGCTCGCCGGCGTCGATCTCGTCGTCCCTGGCCATCAGCGTGCCGGCAGGTATCTGAGCGGATCGAGCGGCTTGCCCTGCTGCCGCAGCTCGAAGTGGAGTTTCGGCTGGTCGGCGTCGGAGTTGCCGAGGTCGGCGATGCGCTGGCCGCGCTTCACAGCCTGGCCTTCCTTGACCAGGATGCGGTGGTTGTGTGCATAGACGGTGCTGAAGCCATCGGCGTGCAGCAGCACGACGAGGTTGCCGTGCTTGGGGTAGACGCCGACGAAGATGACCTTGCCGGGTGCGGCCGCCAGCACGGGATCGCCGATGTTGCCGCCGATGTCGATGCCGCGGTTCAGCCCCTGCGCGCCGGCGTTGCCGTCGCTGAAATTCGCCAGCAGCTTGCCGGTGGCGGGCCAGCCCCAATCGATGCCGGTGGCGACCGCAGGGGCGGGGAGGGCAGCAGGTTTTTCCGGAGCCGCCGCGGCGGCGGGCTGCGCCGATGCGGGTTCCTGTCCCTTGAGGCGCGCGAGGTTTTCCTCCGAGTACGGCAGCTTGCCGCCCTTCGGCCCGCGCTTGAGCGACTCGGTATTGCCCGGCAGCAAAGTCGGCGCCGGCGGGACGGCACCCGCAGCGGGGATGGGTGCGGGGGCAGCGGCTGGCGCGCCATCGAGCGGCCGCGCGACAACGGCGCCGCTGGCCGCGATGGGCCGCACTTCGGCGCCATCGGCGGGCGCGCTGGCGGCGGGCTGTGCGGTGGGCGGAGTCAAACGCAGCTGCTGGCCGACGCTGATGCGGTTGCTGTTGTCGAGATTGTTCCAGGCAGCGAGGTCGCGCGGATTGAGGCCATGCTCGCGCGCGATGCCGAACAGCGTGTCGCCCTTCTTCACGAGATACAGCTTGCCGGCCGGAACGGCGGGCTGTGCCGTCCGGGCCGCCTCGATGCGCGCAGGGGCCTGCGGTTCGGCCACCGGCGCGGGCGCTTTGCTGGCGCAGCCGGCCAGCCCGGCGAGCAGAAACACCGCAAACCATCGGATCATCATGCGACTCCCGGCAGCAGGGGGACGAAACGGACGGTATCGAAGACGCCCTCCTTCCAGCCCTCCGGCGTTCTCTCGCTCACCACCAGCTCCTGCACGGCGCCGCCGACCGGAATGACGAGGCGGCCGCCGACGGCGAGCTGGTCCTTGAGCGCCTGGGGCACGGCCGCGCCGGCCGCCGCGACGATGATCGAATCGAAGGGCGCGGCCTCGGGCATGCCGGCCATGCCGTCGCCATGCTTAAGGCGGATGCGCGTCAGCTTCAGCTGCTTGAGGTTCTCGCGCGCGCGGGCGAGCAGCGGCGCGAGCCGTTCGATGCCGTAGACCTCCTTGCTCAACTGCGCCAGCACCGCCGCCTGGTAGCCGCAGCCCGCGCCGATCTCGAGCGTCTTGCCGAGCCCGGCGCGGCCTTCGAGCAACAGCTCGATCATGCGCGCGACGATGTAGGGCTGCGAGATGGTTTGGCCGAGAATGAGGGGAAGCGCGGTGTCCTCGTAGGCGCGATGCGCCATCGCCGGCTCGACGAAGATGTGGCGCGGCACCACGCCGATCGCCATCAGCACCTGCTCGTTGCGGATGCCTTGCTCGCGCAAGCGCTCGATCATGCGCGCGCGCGTGCGGTCGGAGGTCATGCCCAGTCCGCTGAAGCCGGCCGGCATATTCATGCGTCCAGCCATTCCCGCACACCGGCGAGCTGGCCGACATGCGTCAGGTCGATCTGCAACGGCGTGATCGACACGCAGTTCTGCTCGACGGCATGGAAGTCCGTGCCCTCGCCCGCGTCGGCGGCGGCGCCGGCGGCGCCGACCCAATACACCGTCTCGCCGCGCGGCGAGACCTGCTTCACCACCGGCTCGGCCTTGTGGCGCCGGCCGAGGCGCGTGACGCGCATGCCCTGCAGCATCTCCCAGGGCACGTCGGGCACGTTCACGTTGAGCAGCACCGGCGCACCGAAGGGCCGGTCGCGAAAGCGCTCGGCCAGCAGGCGCGCGACGCGTCCCGCGGTGGCGAAGTTGCGTCCCGAGAAACTCGCCAGCGACAGGGCGATCGCCGGCACGCCGAGCAGGTGGCCTTCCATCGCCGCCGCGACGGTGCCGGAATAGATCGTGTCGTCGCCCATGTTCGGGCCCCAGTTGATGCCCGACAGCACCATGTCGGGTTCGTGGTCGAGCATGCCGGTCACGGCGAGGTGCACGCAGTCGGTCGGCGTGCCATTCACGTAAAAGTACCCGTTGGGCGCTTCCTTGAGGTGCAAAGGCCGGTCGAGCGTCAGCGAATTCGACGCGCCGCTGCGATTACGCTCGGGCGCGACGACGGTCAGTTCGCCGAGCCCGCGCACGGCCTCGGCCAGCGCCGCGAGCCCGGGCGCGTAGTAGCCGTCGTCGTTGGAGAGCAGGATGCGCATGCGCGCATTTTACCGGAGGCCGGCCATGGTCTTGCGCATGAAACAGAGGTCTTCCCAGGCTTTGGCTTTATCGGGAAGATTGCGCAGCAGGTAGGCCGGGTGGTAGGTGACGATCAGCGGGATGCCGGCGAAGTCATGCACCACGCCGCGTGCCCGTGAAATCGTCACTTCCTGCTGCAGCAGCGTCTGCGCCGCCGGCTTGCCGAGCGTAACGATCAGCTTCGGCCGGATCAGCTCGATCTGCCGCGCGAGGAAGGGCCAGCAGGCGGCCGTCTCGGCCGGCTCCGGCGTGCGGTTGTCGGGCGGACGGCATTTCACGGCATTGGCGATGTACACCTTGTTGCCGCGCTTGAGGTCGATGGCGGCGAGCATGTTGTCCAGCAGCTTGCCGGCCTGACCGACGAAAGGCTCGCCGCGCTCGTCCTCCTCCGCGCCCGGCCCTTCGCCGACGAACAGCCAGTCGGCCTCGATGTCGCCGACACCCAGAACCGCCTGCTTGCGCGCCAGGCACAACTCGCAGGCCTTGCAGTCGGCAACCGCCTGTTCGAGCGCATCCCAATCCATCGCGGCGATCGCCGCCATGCGCTCATCGACCGGCGCAGCGGTTTCGGACTCCGGCGCCGCGCCGCGCTTCTTCTTCGGCGGCTGGCGCAGCTTCCAGATCGGCCCGAGGCCCATTTCTCTCAGTATCCGATCGCGGTTCATGGTTCCCTGGCCATCACGATGGCATCTTCACGTCCTGTCGAAGCCGGATAGTACCCGCGGCGGCGGCCGATTTCGACAAAACCGGCCTGCCGGTAGAAAGCGATGGCCGGCAGGTTCGACGGCCGTACCTCCAGCAGCATGCGCGTCATGCCGGCTTCCCGCGCCTGCCCGACCACGAAATCGAGCAACGCGCGCCCCCTGCCCGCGCGCTGCAACTCCGGCGCGATGCCAATCACCAGCAGGTGGATTTCATCGACCGCGCGCATCAGCACGGCGAAGCCGATCACCGCATCGCTCTCGCGCGCCACCCAGCCGTCGTAGCCGGCCGCCAGCGCATCGGCGAAATTGCCGCGCGTCCAGGGAAAAGCCTGCACGCGCGCCTCGATGGCCAGCACCGCATCGATGTCGTCCGCGGTCAGCGGCTCGAACTTCATTTCGAACCACCGCGGGCGAGGCGTTCGGCCGTCGTCAGCGCCACCTTGTCGCGCACATAGAGCGGCACGGCCCGCGCGGCATCGACGCCGCCGCCGCGCGCCAGCACCGGCGCGGCAAGCCGTGCGACCGCGCTGGCGGTCGGAACGACGCTTTCATCCGCGGCGATCAGGCGCTCGCCCATGCGCCCGCGCAGCACGTCGCCATGAACGGTCGCGAAACCGTCGCCGGCGCCGCGCCATCCCGCTCCCTCGGGCAAGGCTGCCGTCTCGCCAGCGCCGACCGGCCCGGAGGGCGCAGGACGCCACGCAGTGGCGGTCCCGAGCGACGCGAGGGATGGGGCGATGCCCCACACTTTCGGGGCCATGATCTCAACGACGCTGTCGTTCGCCACCCGGTAGGCCGCGACATAGACCTCGTTCATGCGCGCGTCGAGGCAGGCGAGCACCTTCCCGTCCCCGCTGGCCAGGGCCAGCGCCGCCAGCGTACCGACGGGCGCCACGGGGAGATCGAGTCCGAAGGCGAGACCCTGGGTCACGCCGCAGGCCAGCCGCAAGCCGGTGAAGCCGCCGGGGCCGGCGCCGAAGGCCAGGCCATCGAGTTGCTTGAGGGCGATGCCCGCTGCGGCGAGCAGTTCGTTCGCCCAAGGCAGCAGCCGTTCCGAGCCGCCGTTCGGCACTTCGGCCGATTTTTCGGCGATGGCGCCGTCGCGATAGAGGGCGACGGACAAACGGGAGGTGGAGGCTTCGAAGGCGAGGAGATTCACGCCCCGGATTCTACCGGGCGCCGCTGGCGTAATCGATGCGCCGCTGGCGCTCCGCTGCTCCTGCGCTGTCGCCGGCGGCTGCCCGCCGGTCGCGGTCGAATCCCAGCCAGGCCAGCAGGGGCCGGCGCCAGCCCTGCCTCGACGCGGTATCGATCGCGAGCTCGATGCCGGCGGGCGGCAGGCGCCCGGCGCGCAGCAGCAGCGCCGCCGCGAGCAGCCGCGACAAGGGCTCCTCGATGGTCAGCAGCTGCGCGAGCGCATCCGCGGCCTCCGGCACGCCGCGCTGCGCGGGCGGCAGCCGCGCGCGGTCGAGTCCGTCCCAGCGCCCCGCCAGATATTCCGCGTAGGCGCGCGACTCGGCGCTGGCGTCCGGCAGCAGCGGCCGCGCCGCGGGACAGTCCGCGGCGTCGAGGCTGGCGATGCGCGCCGCGCAGGCGGTCAGCTCGACGCGCGCCAGCGGCTCGGCGCTGCCGGTGCGTCCGGCTTCGCGGCGGGCGATGGCGATTTCGTGCGCGGCAACGCGATCGCGCCCGGCCAGCCAGGCAGCAGTGTGCGCCGCCAGCGCGCCATGCGCATTGACTTGCCAGTCGGGCACGGGCGGGCCGCCGGCGCAACCCGCCAGCAGCAAGGCGCAGCAAGCCAGCATCCGCCTCATGGCAAGCGCAATTCGCGCTCGCGCGCGAACGGCCATTTGCGATTGACCTCCTCGATCAGCCCGGAGACGCGGCGCAGGTTCGCCTCCACCTCGTTGCGCAGGGCGTCGAGATCCTCGGTGGCGACGCGCGCATTGACGGCGACGGCGCGTGCCTCGTCGAGCAATGCGTCGGTCTTCTTCAGGCTGGCGCGCACGTCGGTCAGCAGGGCATGCAACTCGCCCGTCGCGCGCTGCGCGTCGTCCATCAGTCCGTCCTGGCCATAGAGGCGCGCGTTGGTCTGCGCCAGCAGGCGATGGGTCTGCTCCAGCGATTCGTGGATGCGCCGCGCGCCGGCCGGGCCGAGCAGGCCGTCGAGCGCGCCGCGCGGCCCGGTCATTGCGCCGGTGACCGTCCTGACGTTGGCGATGCTGGCGTTCAATGGGGCATCTGCGCCGGTCATGCGCACCAGGTTGTCGGCCAGCTCGCGCAGGCTGGCGACCAGATGCGGAATGCCCGCCGTCGCGTCGCCGATCAGCACCTCGCGCCGCGCGCCGTCCGGCAGCGGCGGATCGTCGAGCAGGCCGGTGAAGGCGCGCAGCTTCGCGCCGCCGACCACGCCGCGTTCGAGCGTGAATACCGAGGACGTCCGCAGCCAGCGCGCGTCCCGCGTCGGAATGTCGATGTGAATATGCGCCTTGCCGTCGTCCCCCAGTTCGATGCGCCGCACGCGGCCGATCGGGAAGCCGGTGAAGCTCATGTCCATGCCGATCGTCACGCCCTCGGAATTCTCCGCCAGCAGCACCAGGCGCTGGGTATCCTCGAACACGCCGCGCGCGAACATCACGTACAGCACGAAGCCGGCCAGCAGCAGCAGGGTCATGGCGATCAGCGCCACGGTCTTCGCGCCGGCATGCGGAATCGGCGGACGGGGCGGCTCGGCGGGAAGTAGGTCGGGCTGGGGATCGGTCATAAGCGGACAAACTCAGAAATGTAGCAGCACGAGGGTGGCGCCCTCGATCGCCACCAGCAGCAGGAGCAGGCGCGCCATCACGCGCATCTCGCTGCCGCTCGCGGCGCGGCGCGGCGTGTCGAGCGCCACCGTTACCGGCGCGACGGCGACGGCGACGCCGAACAGGAAGATCTTGAGCAGCAAGGTGGGCGCGGTCACCGGGTCGAACACCTGGCCGACCAGCCGCGTGTAATCGGCGAGTCCCCATGGCGTCACGCCATAGACCACCAGATAGGCGGTCGCGAGCACCAGCAGGCCGCTGGCCAGCGTCAGCACCACGACGGCGACGAGATTGCCCGCCACCCCCGGCACGAGCTCCTGGCGAAACCGTGCCGGCACGCTGAAATCCGCCCCGCGCGCCCGCTCGGCGGCGAGACGGTCGAGCCAATCGAGGCCGGAGCGCAGGGCGACGAACAGGGCCGCCACCAGCGGCAGCAACTCGACCACATAGACGCGCACCACCGCTTCGAGCGCGAGGTGCGACAAGCCGTAGGTAGCGGCGGACACGGCGACGATGTGCGTCAGCACCGCGCCGGCCAGCACGCTCAGCAGCGCGTAACCGGGCAGCGCCTGCCAGGCCGAGAAGCAGACCGCCTGTGCCGTCGCCTGGCGCACCGCGCGGCTGTAGGTCGCGGGCGAAAACGCCGCGATCAGGGTCGCGGCGGCGAACAGGACAAAACGCGACTCGCGGCGCAGGGCGCGCGTCAGGCGACCGCCGCGCGGTTTGCGGCGGGAAGCGACGGGCGATCCGAGCGGCATGGAAGCGGACATGACAACCTTTCGCGCAACTGACGCGGTCCATCTTAACGCGGAAGGCTGCCTCTCCGTCTCACGCAGTAAGATGTCGATAAACTTACTTCATACGCGCTCTTATGGGAACCCCATGAAAAAACTGCTCTTGCTTGTCTGCGTCTGGACGCCGCTTGCACAGGCGCATGCCGTCAATCATCGCATCGAGGTCGCGACGGCCGCGATAATCACGCTGAACTACGGGAATGGACGGCCTTTCGCCCACCAGCAGTACGCGCTGACACCCGCCGGGCAGAGCAAGCCAATGCAGGTTGGGGAAACCGACGCCCAGGGCCGCATCGCCTTCGTTCCGGGCGAACTGCGGCACTGGCGGCTCAAGGCCAGTTCCGCCGATGGCCACGGGGTCAGCCGTGGAATCATTGTCCCCGCGCCCACGCAGTTGGAAACTGCCTTACCCGCCACGGCTGCTTCAACGAGCGTCTCCTCTTCACCGCCAATGCAAGCCGACGTACCGGCCGCGGACAGCTTATCCTGCGATCCGCCGGTCTGGCTGCGCGCCAGTATCGGTCTTGCCCTGATGTTCGGCCTGTTCGGCCTCTATCAGATGTTCCTGCGACGCCGACCGCGCTGATGCATATCCCCGACGGCTTCCTTTCCCCGCAAACCTACCTGCCCGCCGCCGCGATCGCCGTCGGCGCCTGGGCGTGGGCGGCGCAAGGATTGCGTGCCAAGCTCGACGAAACGCTCATCCCGCGGCTGGCGCTGCTGACCGCGCTGGCCTACGGACTGGGCCTCGTCATGCTGCCGCTGCCCGGCGGCACCAGCGGCCACGCGCTCGGCGTGGCGCTCCTCGCCCTGCTGTTCGGCCTGCGCCTCGCCTTTCTGGCCTACAGCGGCGTGCTGTTGCTGCAGGCGCTGCTGTTCGGCGCCGGCGGACTCACGGCGCTGCCGGTGAATGCGCTGGCCATGGGACTGGCCGGCGGCGCGACGGCCATCCTGACCTTCAAGCTGCTGCGGCCGCTCAACGAGAGCAGCGCCGTCCTCGCCGCCGCCTGGATCTCGGTGATGGTCTCCGGGGTGCTGGTGGCACTGGCGCTGGGCATCCAGCCGCTGATCGCCCACCAGCCGGACGGCACGCCGCTGTTCTTCCCCTTCGGACTGGCCATCACCCTGCCCGCCGTGCTGCTGCCCCATGCGCTGATCGGCATCGGCGAAGCCGCGCTGACGCTGCTGGCGTGGCGTTACGCGCAGTCGCGCAAATGGATGAAATGAGTGGATCGCATGAAGCCGCGCCACTCCCTCTACCTCTACCTTGCCGTCCTGCCAGCGCCGACTTTCGTGCATGACCCGGCGCTGCTCGCGCTCGGCTTGCTGAGCGCGCTGGCGCTGGCCGGCGCCGAGCGCTGGCGCATCCTCAAGCGCAGCCTGCTGGCGATCCTCGCCTTCAATCTTTCGGTGAGCCTCGGCGTCGTGCTCGTCGGCCTGTGGCAGGGCCGCATCGACTCCGGCTGGCTGCTGCTCGCCAACCTGCGGGTGCTGCTGATGGTCTATCTCGGTTTCTGGTTCGTCGCGCGCGTGAACCTGCTCGCGGCGCTGCAAGGCTGGCCGACGGCGACGCTGGTCGCCACCCTCGCGCTCGGACAGGTACGCGCCTTCGAGCGCCTGATCCGCGACTTCCGCCATGCCTTCGCCAGCCGCTCCATCGTCAGGCCACGCCTGCTCGACCGCCGCCGCCATGCCGGCGCACAAGCCGTCGCGCTGCTCGACAAGGCGCAGGCGCAATCGACCGAAGTCGCGCTGGCGATGCGTTCGAGAGGTAGCTTCGATGCTTGAACTTGACCGTGTTTCGTTCGGCTGGGAAGACGACAAGCGGGTCATCGACGGTCTCTCGCTGAAAATCCGGGAGGGCGACAAGGTCGTCATCCTCGGCGCCAACGGCTGCGGCAAGTCGACGCTGCTGAAATTGATGAACGGCCTGGCGGTTCCGCAATCCGGCAGCATCCGTTATCGCAATGCCGAACCCAAGGGCCGCGCGTTCCGGCAGGACTGCGTGCTGCTGTTCCAGCATCCCGAAGCGATGCTGTTCAACCCGACGGTGCGCGAGGAAATCGCCTACGGCCCGCGCCAGCTGGAATTGCCCGACAGCGACGCGCGCGTCGCGCACTGGGCCGCGGCGCTCGGCCTCGGAGCGCTGCTCGACCAGCCGCCCTTCCTGCTGTCGGGCGGCGAGAAGCAGAAAGTCGCGCTGGCCTGCCTGCTCGTGCTCGAACCGAAGCTGCTGCTGCTCGACGAACCTTCGGCCAGCCTCGATCCGGCGACGGTCGGCTGGCTGATCGACACGCTGCTCGATTCCGCCATGACGGTGGTCGCGGCCACCCACAACCTCTCGCTCGCGGCCGAACTCGGCAGCCGCTGCCTCGTGCTCGGTTCGGGCGGGCGGCTGCTCTACGACGGCCCGGTCACGGCCGCGCTCGGCGACCTCGCGCTGCTCGAGGAGGCGCGCCTCGCCCACCGCCACCGGCATCGGCACGACGGCACGCTGCACACCCACCTGCACGTCCACGACTGGGACGGCAGCTGAATCGCCTCACCGCGCGGGGAGGCCGGGAGGGGCGGGCTTTAATGGACGCTGCCGAACGAGTCGCTGAGCGTGCCCTGCGGCAGCGGCAGCCCGGCCAGCT
>CAZPIE010000027.1:0-8080 GCA_964586275.1 uncultured Methyloversatilis sp.
GCTGCTCCAACTCGTCGAGCCGGACGACGAGACGGCAGCCGGGGCCGAGGTCATGACCGGAGAGGATGCGCCGCTGCAGCCAGCGCTCCAGCAGTTCGCCCGGCGGCGCGACCCAACGGTTTTCCGCATAGCTCCGCCGCGTCAGCGGATCGGCATAGTCCAGACGATAGGCCTGCGCCGTCGTATCGAGCCAGGCGGGAACGCGCACCTCGACGCGGGAAATGGCGAGGCCGGGATCCGGCCAGCGGTCACCCCGCTCGAATCGATCGCCCAGATCGTGGCGCGCGATGTCGACCGGCCGGGGCGGACTGCCGACGCAGCCGGCCAGCAGCAAGGCGCACAAAAAGACGCCGACACCGCGCATGGCCTATTCCTTCACCGACGGGGGCACGAAGCCGGTTTCGCCGGGACCGGGACGCGGCGGCGGGCTGCCGAACAGCAGCGCCTGGGGGCTGTCGTTGAGGGTTTCGACGAGCCGGTCGAGGCGGCGCGTGGCGGCTGCGACGTCGCGCATCAGCGCCTCGGCGCGCGGCAGGGTTTCGGCATGCAGCCGCTCGCCGACGCCGCCGGCGGTCAGCGCCAGCGTGTCCAGCCGCAGGGCGAGCCGGTTCAAGGTCGTCACCAGTCCACGCGCCTCCTGCGCCAGCGGCGCCGCCTCGCCGGCGGTCTTTTCGAGCTGGACCAGCAGCGCGTCGAGGCGGGCGAGATTGGTCGCCGACAGTGCGGCCTTCAGTCTCGCCATGAGCACGGGCAGTTCCTTCAGGCCCTCGGACGCCGTCGCGAGATTGTCGAGCGCGCGGCTCACGTTGCCGAGATTGCGCTCGTCGAGCAGGCGGTTCAGCCGCAGGCTCAACTCCTCCATCTGCGCGCCGATGTCGGCCGCGTTCTCGCCCAGTTGTTGCAGCAGCCCCGGCTGGACCGGCAGACGCGGCGGATTGTCTGCGTCCAGGGGCAGCGGCCGGCCGCCCTCCTTGCCCTCCCCGGCCTCCTCCAGCATGACATAGGAAATCCCCGTGACGCCCTGGCTGTTGAGCTTCGCGACGGTCTTGTCGGTCAGCCGGAACTCGTGGCTCAACTGGATTTCCGCCAGCAGGATCGCGGGATCGGCGGGGTCGGGGCGGATGTCCCTGACCTTGCCGGCGCGGATGCCCCGGTAGCGCACCTGGGCGCCGACGTTGAGGCCGGTCAGATTGCCGCGCGTCTCGATCAGGTAGATGTTCATCCGTTCGTGCTTGCCGGCGAACCACCAGAGCGCGAGCGCGGCGGCGGCCAGCAAAGCGAGGACGAACAGACCCGCCAGCAAGGCATGGGAGCGATTTTCCATGGTCAGGATTCAGGGAACTCGGAGGACATTGGCGAAGGCATGGCGGCCGCGGCTGGAAAGGAAAAAACTGTGCACGAAGGGATGGTCGATGCGCAGGGCTTCCTCGATCGGGGCATAGGCGATGATGCGCTGCTCGGCGAGGATCGCCACCCGGGTCGCCAGGGCGGCCAGCGTGTCGAGGTCGTGGGTGAGGATCACCACCGTCAGGCCGAGCTCCCGCTCCAGGCCGCGGATCAGCTGTTCGAAGCTTTCGGAACGGTCGGGATCGAGGCCGGCGGTCGGCTCGTCGAGCAGCAGCAGCTCCGGTTCGAGCGCCAGCGCGCGCGCCAGCGCCACGCGCTTGACCATGCCGCCCGACAGTTCGGCCGGCATCAGTCGGGCGTCGCGCGGCAGCAGCTCGACCATGTCGAGCTTGAGCATGACCAGGTCGCGGATCGTCGCCTCGTCGAGGATCTTCAGCTCGCGCAGCGGGAAGGCGATGTTGTCGAAGACGTTGAAGGCCGAAAACAGGGCGCCGTGCTGGAACAGCACGCCGCAGCGCTGGCGCAGCGCGCGTTCGCGCCGCAGGCCGCCACCGAACAGCGGCTCGCCGAACAGCCGGATCTCCCCCGCGGTCGGCGTCAGCAGGCCGATCATCTGGCGCAGCAGGGTGGTCTTGCCGCTGCCGGAGTCGCCGACCAGCCCGACCAGGTCGCCGCGCCGGATCTCGAGATCCAGGTGGCGGTGCACCCAGCGACCGCCGAAGCGGGTGGAGAGGTCGCGGATGCTGACGACGGCTTCGGCGGTCATCTCCATGCGCAGTCCGGGCGCCGGGTCGCCCCAAGCCCGGACTCTGGCAGTCTCCCCCGCCGCGAGGCGGGGGCTGGGGGGTGGCGGGTCATAATTTGGGTACCCCGATGTCGCGCATGGCGACCGCGAAGATGGCGTTGATCACGATCACCACCGTGATCGCCGTCACCACCGCGGCGGTGGTGTTGCGCGCGAGGCTCTCGGTGTTCGGCTTGACGCGCAGGCCGAAATGGCAGGCGGTCAGCGCGATTGCCGCGCCGAAGCAGACGCCCTTGGCGAGGCCGATCCAGACATTGGAAACCGGCACGACCTTGGACAGGGTATCGAAGAAGGCCTGATAGCCGATGCCGAGCTGAGCCTGCGCCGCCATCATCCCGCCGGCGAGCGCGAGCGCCGAAGCCCAGACGATCAGCAGCGGCAGCGTGACGGCGAGCGCCGCCACCTTGGGGAAGACCAGCCGCAGGCTGCGCGGCACCCCCAGCGCGGCGAGCGCGTCGATCTCTTCGGTGACGCGCATCGTGCCCAGCTGCGCCGTCATCGCCGAGCCGGAGCGGCCCGCGACCAGCACGGCGACGAGCAGCGGCCCGAGCTCGCGGATGATGCCGAGGCCGAGGATGTTGACGATCAGCAGGTCGGCGCCGAGCCGCCCGAGCTGCAGGGCCGACAGGAAGGACAGCACGATGCCGATCAGGAAGCCGACCAGCGCGGTGACCGGCATCGCCCGCACGCCGGTCTTGTAGATGTTGGCGGAAATCTCCCGCGCCGGCAGGTCGGCCGGGTGGCGCAGCAGATGCAGGGTGTCGAGCGCCAGTTGGCCGAGCAGCACGACGAAATCGCGCAGCTGGCGCAGCAGGGCCAGCGCTGCAGCGCCAAGCCGCTCCACCCGGGCGAAGCGTGGTGGCGCCGGCGCCGCCTCGGGCGCCGCCTCGGGCGGCGCCACGGCGGCGATGCGCGCGAAGACAGACCGCTGGCCTGGCGCGATCAGCGCGCCAGCGGGATAACGCCGGCCCCAGGCATGCCACAGCAGGAGCGCCCCGGCGGAATCGAGCGTCTCGATGGCGCGGCAGTCCCAGCGCAGCCCCGGCCGGCGGGCGGCGCGCTGCAGGCGCGCGCGCCATTCGGCGCCGGCCGCTGCGATGGAACGCAGCGTCCAGCGCCCGCCCAGCACCAGTTCGGCGACGCCGTCCGGACCGCGCTGCTCGCTGAAGCGGGCCTCGCTCATCGATGCGTCAAGCGGGGGGCCGATGGCCGCGCACCCTGAATTCGATGCCGACGTTCGCCCACTGCTGGACTTCCTCGTCCAGCACGGTGGCCGTCAGAGGCGCGGCAGCCAGCCAGTCGCGGTCGACCTGCAGCTCGTAACCCCTGGCGTTCGTCCGCACCCGCAATTCCGGCAGCGGCGCGTCGTCGCGCGCCCGGTGCAGCAGCGCGGCGATCCGCAGGCAGAAGATCAGCAGCCATTCGGGAGCTTCGCGGGGCAGCGGCGCCGCGCGTTCGAGCTTGCCGCGATGCGCGAGCACCAGCCGCGCCAGCAAGCCCTGGTCGCGTTTCGAGAAGCCGGGCATGTCGGCGTTGGCGAGCATGTAGGCGCTGTGCTTGTGATAGCTGGCATGGGCGATGGAGATGCCGATCTCGTGCAGGCGCGCGGCCCAGACGAGGAAGTGCGCGGCGGGAGACTCCTCGAGATCGTCCTGCGGCCGCAGCTGCCGGTAGAACTCGAGCGCGGTCGCGGCGATGCGCGCCGCCTGGCGCCGATCGACTTCGTAGCGCTGCATGAAGCGGCTGACCGTGGCCTCGCGCAAGTCGTCGTGGTGGTAGCGGCCGAGCAGGTCGTACAGCACGCCGAGCCGCAAGGCGCCCTCGGAAAAGGTCATTTCCTCGAGCCCGAACTCCTTGAACACGGCGGACATGATCGCCAGGCCGCCGGGCAGCACCGGGATGCGATCGGGCCGCATGCCCGCCAGACCGGCCTTGCCCGCATGCCCGGCCTGGATCAGGCGCTCGCGCAGGCGTTCGAGACCGGCGGCGGTGATGCTGCCACCGGCGAAGCGGTTGAACTCGAGCAGGTCGCAGATCGCCTTGGCGGTGCCCGACGAGCCGACCGCGACATCCCAGCCGGTGGCACGAAAGGCATGCGCGATGGTTTGCAGTTCGCGGCGTGCCGCGAACTCGGCTTCCCGCATGCTGCGCTTGTCGATGCGGCCGTTCGGGAAGTATTTCAGGCTGAAGCTCACGCAGCCCATGTAGAGCGATTCGAGCTGCAGCGGATCGATGTTGCGGCCGATGATGAACTCGGTCGAGCCGCCGCCGATGTCGACCACCAGGTGGCGGTTGTGCCGATGCGGCAGGGTATGCGCGACGCCGAGGTAGATCAGGCGCGCCTCCTCGCGGCCGGCGATCACCTCGATCGGGAAGCCGAGCGCCTCCTCGGCGCGGGCGAGGAATTCCGCCGCATTCTTCGCCACGCGCAGGGTGTTGGTCGCCACGGCGCGCACCGCGTCGGGCGCGAAGCCGCGCAGCCGCTCGCCGAAACGCGCCAGGGCGGCCAGGCCGCGCTCCTGGGCGGCCGCGTCGAGCAGCTTGTCCGGGCCCAGGCCGGCGGCCAGCCGGACCGTTTCCTTGAGTCCGTCGAGCGGATAGATCTGGTTGCCGACGATGCGTCCGACCTGCAGGCGGAAGCTGTTGGAACCCAGGTCGACGGCGGCGACGTGTTCATGAACCACGATGAACGATCCAGTGCAAAGGAGCGGAGCGCGGATTCTAGCCCAGCGACCGGAGTGAAAGTCGGCGCCGGGCCGTCCCAAGCCGACGCCCCCCCTGTGGGGGGCAGCGAGCCGCGAATTTTCTGAATGCGGCGAGCGTGGGGGGCTGATAATGTCGGCGCCGGGCCGTCCCAAGCCGACGCCCCCCCTGTGGGGGGCAGCGAGCCGCGAATTTTCTGAATGCGGCGAGCGTGGGGGGCTGATAATGTCGGCGCCGGCGGGACGGCAGCATGTCATACTTTCGCCTATGACTACGCCCGCCGCCTCGCACGAATTCCCCGCCGACCATTTCCTCAACCGCGAACTGTCGCTGCTCGCCTTCAACCGCCGCGTGCTGGCGCAGGCCGCCGACGCCCGCATGCCGCTGCTGGAGCGCCTGCGCTTCCTGTGCATCGTCTCGTCCAACCTCGACGAATTCTTCGAGATCCGCGTCGCCGGCATCAAGGAGCAGATCAAGCTGCGCACCAACGTCACCGGCGCCGACCGGCGCAGCGCACAGGAGGTTTTCCGCCTCGTCACCCGGCAGGCGCACGCGCTGATCGAGGAGCAGTACGCGCTGCTCAACCAGACGATCCTGCCGGCCCTGCGCCAGGAAGGCATCTTCTTCTTCAAGCGTTCGGAATGGAGCGAGGCGCAACAGGACTGGATCCACGACTACTTCCGCCGCGAGGTGATGCCGGTGCTGACGCCGATCGGCCTCGACTCGGCCCACCCCTTCCCGCGCGTCCTGAACAAGAGCCTCAATTTCGCCGTCGAGCTCGAAGGCAAGGACGCCTTCGGGCGCAGCTCGGGCGCGGCGATCGTGCAGGCGCCGCGCGCGCTGCCGCGCGTGATCCAGCTGCCGCGCGAACTGGCCGGCGTCGACTACGGCTTCGTCTTCCTGTCGTCGATCCTGCACCGCCATGTCGGCGCCCTGTTCACGGGCATGAACGTCCTCGGCTGCTACCAGTTTCGCGTCACGCGCAACTCCGACCTGTTCGTCGACGAGGAGGAAGTGAAGAACCTGCGCACCGCGCTGCAGGGCGAACTGCCGCAGCGCCACTTCGGCGACGCGGTGCGCCTCGAGGTGCCCGACAACTGCTCGGAGACGATGCGCGAATTCCTGCTCCAGCAGTTCGGCCTCGCGCACGAGGACCTCTACCAGGTGCGCGGCATCGTCAACCTGGTGCGCCTGATGTCGGTGCCCGACCGCGTCGACCGCCCCGACCTCAAGTTCAAGCCCTTCTCGCCCGGCTTGCCGAAACAGCTCGCCGGCCGCTACGACCTGTTCGAGGCGGTCAAGAAAAGCGACATCCTGCTGCACCATCCCTACCAGTCCTTCACGCCGGTCATCGAGTTCCTCAAGCAGGCCGCCGACGATCCGCAGGTCGTGGCGATCAAGATGACCGTCTATCGCACCGGCACCGATTCCGTGCTGATGGAACACCTGCTGCGCGCCGCGCAGAAGGGCAAGGAAGTCACGGTCGTCGTCGAGCTGATGGCGCGCTTCGACGAGGAAGCCAACCTCTCGATCGCCGCCCGGCTCGAAGAGGCCGGCGCCCACGTCGTCTATGGCGTGTTCGGCTACAAGACCCACGCCAAACTGATGCTCGTGCTGCGCCGCGAGGAAATGGACAAGGGTAGCGGCTACCGCCGCTACATCCATCTCGGCACCGGCAACTACCACCCGCGCACCACGCGCTTCTACACCGACTTCGGCCTGCTGACCTGCAACGACGCACTGGCCGAGGACGTCAACGAGGTCTTCAAGCAGCTCACCGGCCTCGGCAAGGCGAGCGCGCTGACCCATCTCTGGCAGGCGCCCTTCACCCTGCATTCGAACATGCTGGACGCGATCCGCGCCGAGACCGAAAGCGCCCGCGCCGGGCGCAAGGCGCACATCATCGCGAAGATGAACTCGCTGCTCGAACCGGAGATCGTCGAGGCGCTCTATGCCGCCAGCCAGGCCGGCGTGCAGGTCGACCTGATCGTGCGCGGCGTCTGCTGCCTGCGGCCGGGCGTGCCGGGTCTCTCCGAGAACATCCGCGTGCGCTCGGTGATCGGCCGTTTCCTCGAACACCATCGCATCTACTACTTCCATGCCGACGGCGCCGAGAAGCTCTATCTGGCCAGTGCCGACTGGATGGAACGCAACTTCTTCCGCCGCATCGAGGTCGCCTTCCCGGTGCTCGACCCGAAACTGAAGCGCCGCGTCATCAAGGAAGGCCTGAAGTGCTACCTCGTCGACAACTGCCAGGCCTGGGACATGGACAGCGAAGGCAATTACCGCATCAAGCCCTCGCGCCGCGTGCGCACCTGCGCGCAAAACCTGCTGCTGGCGGAGTTGGGAGAAGAGTAGGGAAAGTCGGCGCTGGCGGGACGGCACATGCATCCGCCGTGGCGGTCGCCACGCGCGGAACAGGGTTGTTTCAGGCCGGTCGAAGCGGGATAATCGGCTTTTGCCGGGCTTGCCCGGTTTTTTGCGACCATGACCAGCTACCTTTTCATCCTCCTCGGCGCCGTTCTCGTCAATAACGTCGTCTTCGTCCGCATCCTCGGTCTGTGTCCCTTCATGGGCATGTCGAAGAAGCTGGAGACCGCCGTCGGCATGGGCGCCGCCACGACCTTCGTGCTGACGCTGGCCTGCGCCACCAGCTACGTGATCGATACCTGGCTGCTGGCGCCCTACGACCTGCTCTACCTGCGCACGCTGTCCTTCATCGTCACCATCGCCGCGATCGTGCAGCTGACCGAACTGGTGATCCAGAAGACCAGCCCGGTGCTGCACCAGGTGCTGGGCATCTACCTGCCGCTGATCACCACCAACTGCGCGGTGCTCGGCGTGCCGCTGCTCAATATCGGCATGGGACACAACCTCGTCGAGTCGATGCTGTTCGGCTTCGGCTCGGCGCTCGGCTTCACGCTCGCGCTGGTGATCTTCGCCGGCATCCGCGAGCGGCTCGAAGGCGCCGACGTGCCCGTGCATTTCCGCGGCACCGCCATCGCCATGATCACGGCCGGCATCATGAGCCTTGCGTTCATGGGCTTCGCCGGACTCGACAAGTACAGATAACCGTAATGCCCCCTCACGCCCGCAAATTCGGCTCGCCGCCCCCCACGGGGGGGCGCATGCTTTCTCGGGGCGGCCCTTCGAAAGCATGATCGAAGCCGTCCTCGTCATGGCCTTCGGGGCGATCGTGCTCGGCGCGGCGCTCGGCTTTGCCGC
>CAZPIE010000027.1:8180-10250 GCA_964586275.1 uncultured Methyloversatilis sp.
TCCTCGTCATGGCCTTCGGGGCGATCGTGCTCGGCGCGGCGCTCGGCTTTGCCGCCGTCAAGTTCAAGGTCGAGGGCGACCCGCTGGTCGAGAAGATCGACGCGATCCTGCCGCAAACGCAGTGCGGCCAGTGCGGCTATCCCGGCTGCAAGCCCTACGCCGAGGCCATCGCCAAGGGCGAGGCCGACATCAACTGCTGCCCGCCCGGCGGCGAGGAGGGCATCCGCAAGCTGGCCGACCTGCTCGGCCGCGAATTCAAGGAACTGTCGGGCGAGCATGGCGTCGAGAAGCCCAAGAGCGTCGCGCTCATCGACGAACAGACCTGCATCGGCTGCACGCTTTGCATCCAAGCCTGCCCGGTCGACGCCATCGTCGGCGCCGCCAAGCAGATGCACACGGTGATCGCCGCGCAGTGCACGGGTTGCGAGCTGTGCCTGCCGCCCTGTCCGGTCAACTGCATCAGCATGACGCCTCTGCCCGAGACGCTGGACACCTGGAAGTGGAAATACCCGGTCGTCGCGATCCGGAGGGCCGCATGAGCGCCGCCCGCCGGGCCGCCCCAAGGGCGGCGCAGCCAACGAACCGGAGCGGGCGCAGCCCGCGAACACCCGTCACCTCCCCCGCGAGGGGGAGGTCGGGAGGGGGCGGGCCATGAATCTCTTCCGCTTCCCCGGCGGCGTCAAGCCCGCCTCGCACAAGCAGGAATCCGCCGCCGCGCCGATTGCCACGGCGCCCCTGCCGGAACTGCTCGTCGTGCCCTTCCGCCAGAGCGCCACCGGCTCCGCCGCGATTCTGGTTCAGGCTGGCGCCAGGGTGCTCAAGGGACAGCCGATCGGTGGCGCCGAGGGCCCCTTCGGTGCGACGGTGCATGCGCCGACCTCGGGCACCGTGCGCGCGCTGGAGCCGCGCATGCTGCCGCACCCGTCGGGGCTGACGGCCCCCTGCGCGGTAATCGAGCCAGACGGCGAGGAACGCTGGATCGAGCGCGTGCCGCTCGATCCCCACACCACCGACCCCGAGGCCCTGCGCGCGCGCATCCGCGACGCCGGCATCGTCGGTCTCGGCGGCGCGGCCTTCCCGAGCCACATCAAGGCGAAGGCCAGCATCGACACCCTGATCATCAACGGCGCCGAATGCGAGCCCTGGATCACCTGTGACGACCGCCTGATGCGCGAGCGTGCCGACGCAGTCGTCGCCGGCGCGCGCATCCTCGGCCGGCTGATGGGGGCGAAACGCATCCTGTTCGGCGTCGAGGACAACAAGCCGGAAGCCGCCGCCGCCCTGCGGACGGCGCTGGGCGAAGTCGGCTGCGACAGCTGCCAGGTCATCGCGGTTCCCACGCTTTACCCGGCCGGCGGCGAGAAACAACTGATCCGGGTGCTGACCGGCATCGAGATCCCCTACGGCAAGCTCGGCCCGGACTTCGGCGTGCAATGCTTCAACGTCGGCACCGCCTACGCCGTCGCGCGCGCGGTCCTGCACGGCGAGCCGCTGATCGCCCGCATCGTCACGCTCGCCGGCAATTACGCGCGCCCCGGCAATTTCGAGGCGCCGATCGGCACACCGATGAACGCCCTGCTGGCGCTGGGCGCGCCGCGGGGCGACACCGACCGCATCGTCATGGGCGGGCCGATGATGGGCTTCGCGGTGGCCGACACCGCCGTGCCCGTGGTCAAGGCGACCAACTGCCTGCTGGCGATGAGCCCGGCGCTGTTCCCGCCGCCGCCGCCCGAGATGCCCTGCATCCGCTGTGGCGCCTGCACGCGCGCCTGCCCGATGGTGCTGCAGCCCCACGAGCTTTACTGGTACGCGCGCTCGAAGAACTTCGGCAAGGCGCAGGAATACCACCTGTTCGACTGCATCGAATGCGGCTGCTGCGCCTTCGTCTGTCCCTCGCGCATTCCGCTGGTCGATTACTACCGCTTCGCCAAGTCGGAAATCCGCGCGCGCGAGCGCGAGAAGGCGGCGGCCGACGCGGCGCGCGAACGCTACGAGTTCCGCCAGTTCCGCGAAGAGCGCGAGAAGGCCGAAAAAGCCGCCAGGCTCGCCGCCAAGGCGGCCGAGACCAAG
>CAZPIE010000027.1:10350-15646 GCA_964586275.1 uncultured Methyloversatilis sp.
GCGTGATGACCAAGGTCCTGATCGCGCTGCTGCCCGGCATCGCCGCCTATGTCTGGTTCTTCGGCGCCGCCATCCTGCTGCAGATCGCGCTGGCCTCGGTCACCGCGCTCGTTGCCGAAGCCGTCATGCTGCGCCTGCGCGGCAAGCCCGTGATGCTCCATCTCGGCGACGGCAGCGCGCTGGTTACCGCCTGGCTGGTGGCGCTGACCTTCCCGCCGATCGCGCCCTGGTGGCTCACGGTGCTGGGCGTCGCCGTAGCCATCGTCGTCGCCAAGCACCTCTACGGCGGCCTCGGCCAGAACCCCTTCAATCCGGCGATGGTCGCCTTCTGCGCGATGATCGTCGCCTATCCGCAATTGATGTCGCAGTGGCCGCGCGCCGGCTTCAACACCCTCGAGCCGATGCTGCACGCGATCTTCTTCAGCGACCGCCAGCTCGACGCCATTGTCATGGCCACCCCGCTCGACGCGCTGCGCACCATCCTGCGCGATCCCGAACAGCGCGCCACCATTGCCGGCATCCTCGGTTTATCCGAACATGCGGCAACCTTCGGCAACCTCGGCGGCCACGGCTGGGAATGGGTCGCCGGCGGCTACCTGCTCGGCGGCCTCTGGCTGCTGCAGCAGCGCGTCATCACCTGGCACGTGCCGGTCGCCTTCGTCGTCACGCTCGCGCTGATCGCCAGCATCTTCAACAGCATCGACCCGGCCTATTTCGTCGGCGCCCACTTCCACCTGTTCACCGGCGGGGCGATGCTCGGCGCCTTCTTCATCGCCACCGACCCGGTGTCCGGCTGCACCACGCCGCTCGGCAAGATCGTCTTCGCCGCGGGCGCCGCGGCGCTCACCTGGATCATCCGCAGCTTCGGCGGCTATCCGGACGGCATGGCCTTCGCGATCCTGCTGATGAACCTGCTGGCGCCGCTGATCGACATGCGCACGCAGCCCAGGGTGTTCGGCCACAAGGACAAGCCGTGAGCGAGACCGACCCGCCCGTCGCCCCGCCGCCCGCATCCACGCAAGACAGCGCCCTGCGCATCTCGCTGCGCACGGCGATGATCCTGCTGCTGTTCACGCTGGTGTTTACCGCGCTGATGGCCGGGGTCTACCAGATCACGAAACCCGTGCTGGACGAAACCGCGCTCGACGCCAAGCGCCGCCTGATCGCCGAAGTGCTCCCCCCGGAGGCCTACGACAACGACCTGCTGACCGACGTCATCGAGCTGCCGCCCCTGCCCGAAACCGGCTTGCGCGAATCCACCCGCCTCTACCGCGCCCGCCAGGGCGGCCAGCCTGCCGCGCTGGTCTTCGAAGCCGCCGCTCCCGACGGTTATGCGGGCCAGATCGGGCTGATCCTCGCGGTGCGCGCCGACGGCCGGCTCGCCGCGGTGCGCGTCACGCAGCACAAGGAGACGCCGGGGCTGGGCGACTACATCGATCCGAAGAAGGACAAGAACAAGGCCGCACCCTGGATCCGCCAGTTCGACAACCGCGACTTCGCCGGCACGCCGCGCGAGAAATGGCGCGTCAGGAAGGACGGCGGCGTGTTCGACCAGCGCGCCGGCGCGACGATTTCCGCCCGCGCCGTCACCCAGGCGACCGCCCGCGCCATGGCCTGGGCACTGGATCGCCAGGACCGGCTTTACCAGTTGCCTGCGGGCGCACGTTACGAGGAGAAAACCCCATGAGCGTCTATCGCGAAATCACCCACAACGGCCTGTGGAAGCAGAACGCCATCCTCGCCCAGCTGCTGGGCCTGTGCCCCCTGCTCGCCGTCAGCAGCACGATGGTCAATGCCGTGAGCCTCGGCCTCGCGACGATTCTCGTCATGGGGCTGTCCAATCTTGCCGTCTCGGCCCTGCGCGGCTTCATCCCTTACGAGATCCGCATCCCGGTCTTCATCCTCATCATCGCCGCGCTGGTGACGATCGTCGACCTGCTGTTCAACGCCTACCTGCACGACCTCTACCTCGTGCTCGGCATCTTCATCCCGCTGATCGTCACCAACTGCATCGTGCTGGCGCGCGTCGAGGCCTTCGCCGCCAAGCATTCGGCGGGCCTCGCCGTCTATGACGGCGTGGTGATGGGCGTCGGCTTCGTCTGGGTCATCGGCCTGCTCGGCGCGCTGCGCGAATTCGTCGGCCAGGGCACGCTGTTCTCCGGCATCGAGATGATCATCCCCGGCGCCACGGCATGGCAGATCCTGCCGGCGGACTACCCCGGTTTCCTGCTCGCCATCTTGCCCCCCGGCGCCTTCTTCGTGCTGGGCCTGATGATCGCCGGCCGCAACTGGATCGAACACCGCGCCAACGAACGCGCCAAGGCACGCCTGCTCGCCCAGCGCGCCGCCAGCGCGGCATGAAACCCGCGGCACGGAAAGAACTGTTCCGCCGTCTGGCGGCGCTCGATCCGGAACCGCAAACCGAGCTGGAATACGCCTCGCCCTTCCAGCTGCTGGTCGCGGTGATCCTGTCGGCGCAGGCCACCGACAGGAGCGTCAATCTCGCGACCCGCGACCTCTTCCGGGCCGCACCGACGCCGCAGGCCATCGCCGCACTCGGCGTGGACAAACTGGCCGCTTGCATCAAGACGATCGGCCTCTACAGGACCAAGGCGAAAAACGTCATCGCCACGGCGCAGCGCATCCTCGCCCTGCATGGCGGTGAAGTGCCGCACGATCGCGCTGCGCTCGAAGCGCTGCCCGGCGTCGGCCGCAAGACGGCGAACGTGATCCTCAACATCGTCTTCGGCGAGCCGACGATCGCCGTCGATACGCACATCTTCCGCCTCGCCAACCGTACCGGCCTCGCGCCCGGCAAGGATGTCGTCGCGGTCGAGAAAAAGCTGCTCAAGGCGACGCCGGCGGAATATCGCCAGCACGCGCACCACTGGCTGATCCTGCACGGCCGCCATGTCTGCAAGGCCAGGAAGCCCGAATGCTGGCGCTGCGTGCTGCGCGACGTCTGCGACTTCAAGGAGAAATCGGTTGTTCAACCCTAGTCGCGACCAGGCCCGCCAGTTCCTGATCGACGCATGGCGCAAGCGCGTCGGCAATCTGCCGGCCACGGCGCTGGAAACCCTCGCCGCCGACATCGTCGCGCTGCATCCCGAGTACCACGAGCTGCTGACGGCGGCGGATGCGCTGACGCGCGAATGGACGCCCGAGGACGGCGCGATGAACCCCTTCCTGCACCTGTCGCTGCATCTCGCCATCGAGGAACAACTGTCGATCGACCAGCCGCCGGGCATCCGCGCGCTGTTCGAAAGTCGGCGCGCGCGGCACGGCAACCCTCACGACGCCCTGCACGACATCCTCGAATGCCTCGGCGAAACGCTCTGGCGCGCCCAGCGCGACCGCGCCCCGCTCGATGGCGCGGCCTATCTCGACTGCATCCGGAAAAAAAACTAGAAACACGAAGGGCCGTCCCGAGTGTTTCTTGGCCCCTTGAGGGGAGAAACGAGCGCAGCGAGTTTTTCGGGGTGGGTCTATTGCTGCGGCGCCAGGTCCTGCAGCGGCGGCGCGACTTTCAGCACTTCCTCGATCGTCGTCAGGCCGGCCGCCACCTTGCGCGCCCCGGCGATGCGCAGCGGGTGCATGCCGGCCTTGATGGCGCGCTCGCGCAGCGCCGCCAGATCGGTATGCGTGGAGATCATCGACTTGAGTTCGTGCGTCATCGGCATGATTTCATACAGGCCGACGCGCCCCAGGTAGCCGGTCATGCGGCACTCGAGACAGCCGACCGGGTGATAAAGCTGCGCCGGCTTCTTGGCCTTCCAAGGCGACACCAGCCCCTGCCAGAGGATTTCGTCTGCGCTGCCGAGCGGCTCGGCGCGCTTGCAGTGGGGGCAAAGCGTGCGCACGAGGCGCTGCGCCATCACGCCGAGCACGGTCGATTGCAGCAGGTAGGGCGGCAGGCCGAGGTCGAGCAGGCGCGTGACGGCCGTCGGCGCATCGTTGGTGTGCAGCGTCGTCAGCACGAGGTGGCCGGTCAGCGCGGCCTGCACCGCCATGTCGGCCGTCTCGCAGTCGCGGATCTCGCCGACCATGATGATATCGGGATCCTGGCGCATCAGCGCGCGGATGCCGGCGGCGAAACCGACGCCGAGATCGGGCTGCACCTGCACCTGGTTGAAGGCCGGCTCGATCATCTCGATCGGGTCTTCCAGCGTGCAGACGTTGACCTCCTGCGTCGCCAGCTGCTTGAGCGTCGAGTAGAGCGTGGTGGTCTTGCCCGAACCGGTCGGGCCGGTGACGAGGATGATGCCGTTCGGCTTGCCGGTCATCTCCTGCCAGCGCGCCGCATCCTCGGCCGAGAAGCCGAGATCGGTGAAGTCGCGCACCAGCACCTCGGGGTCGAAGATGCGCATCACCAGCTTCTCGCCGAAAGCGGTCGGCAGCGTCGCCAGGCGCAGCTCGATCTCCTCGCCGTCGGGCGAGCGCGTCTTGATGCGGCCGTCCTGCGGGCGGCGCTTCTCGACCACGTCCATGCGGCCGAGAATCTTGATGCGGCTGGTCATCGCGCCCAGCACCGGCATCGGAATCTGATAGACCTGATGCAGCACGCCGTCGATGCGGAAGCGCACGATGCCCATGTCGCGGCGCGGCTCGATGTGGATGTCCGAGGCGCGCTGCTCGAAGGCGTACTGCCAGAGCCAGTCGACGATCAGGACGATGTGCTGGTCGTTGGCGTCGAGCGCGGCCTTGCCCTTGCCCAGCTCGACCAGCTGCTCGAACTGCGAGATGCCGGTGCGCGCCACGTCGCCGCGCGCCAGCGCGCCCTTCACCGATTTCGCCAGGTTGTAGAACTCGACCTGATAGCGCGCGATGTCCTCCGGGTTGGCGATGACCAGCCGGATGTCCTTCTTGAGGATCGGCTTGAGTTCCTCCTCCCAGCCGCGGAGGTAGGGCTCGGCCGTGGCGATCACCACCTCGGTCGCGCGCACCTCGACGGGCAGGATGCGGAAGCGGCTTGCATACGCGCAGCTCATCACGTCGGTGACGGCCGCCAGATTCACCTTGAGCGGGTCGATGTGGTAGTACGGCAGCCCGACCCAGCCCGCCAGCCACTCGGTCAGGCTTTCGAGATCGAGCAGGCGATGCGGCGGTTCGGGCGATTTCCAGCGCTGTTCGGCGATCACCGAGAGGGGATGGGCCGCGCCGCGGAAATAGCGACGCTCCTGGCGGAACTTTTCGGCCTCGGCGCGCGGCACCTTGCCGGCTTCGATCAGCGCATCGACCACCTCGATCAGGCTGAGGCGGCGTGCGCCGTTGTTCTGTTTGGCATTGGCGTCCATGA
>CAZPIE010000028.1:0-14921 GCA_964586275.1 uncultured Methyloversatilis sp.
CCGACCAGCAGGCCGCCTACATCGGCGTGCCGAAGAACGGTCCGTACAAGTCGGAACATTATCGTTACTGACCGATCAGCCCGATGAGCATGAACTCGTTTCATGCCCGTACCGCCAGGCCGAAGCCCGGATCAGCGGCCCGGCCGGCTGTGCAGCGGCATGGCGGCGTGCGCCTCGATGCGCTGCTGGTCGAGCGCGGCCTGGCGCCGTCGCGCACGGCAGCGCAGCGCCTGATCGAATCCGGCCGCGTGAAAGTCGGCGCCGGCGCGACGGCACTGCCAAAGCCTGCGCAGGTGCTCGACCCGGACGTCGGGCTGGTCGTCGTCCCGGCGGAAACCGCCGAATACGTCTCGCGTGGCGGTCTCAAGCTTTCCGGCGCGCTACGGCAGACGGGCATCGACGCGCATGGCCGGGTCTGCCTCGACATCGGCCAGAGCACGGGCGGCTTCACCGACTGCCTGTTGCAGCACGGCGCAGCCAAGGTCGTCGGCATCGATGTCGGCCACGGCCAGCTGCATCCGTCGCTGGCCGCGGACCCGCGCGTCGAGTGGCACGAGGGCGTCAACGCCAGGTCCCTTGAAAAGTCGGCGCTGGCGGGACGGCAGTTCGCCCTGATCGTCGCCGACGTCTCCTTCATCTCGCTGACGCTGATCATTCCCCAGCTGCCACCGCTGCTGTCGGAGCGTGGCGACTTGCTGCTGCTCGTCAAGCCGCAGTTCGAGGTCGGCCCCGAGCATGTCGGCAAGGGCGGCATCGTCAGCGACGCTTCCCTCTACCCCGCCGTGCGCGACAAACTCGCCGCCTGCTGCACGGCCCACCACCTCTCCGCCGTCGACTGGTTCGCCAGCCCGATCGCCGGCGCCGACGGCAACCGCGAATTCTTCATTCACGCCCGCCATGCACACTGAAATCTCCTTCGAATTCTTCCCGCCGCAAACGACCGAAGGGGTCGCCAAGCTGCGCGCCGCCCGCGCCCGCCTTGCGGAGGTCGGCCCGACCTTCTTTTCCGTCACCTACGGCGCCGGCGGCTCGACGCGCGAACACACCCGCGACATCGTCATGGAGATCGCCGCCGAGGGCCATGCCGCCGCACCGCACCTGTCGTGCATCGGCTCGACGCGCGCGGGCATCCGCGACATCCTGCACGACTATCGCGATCACGGCATCCGCCGCCTCGTCGCGCTGCGCGGCGACCTGCCCTCGGGCATGGCCGACAGCGGCGAGTTCCGCTACGCCAACGAGCTGGTGGAATTCATCCGCGCCGAAACCGGCGACACTTTCCGCATCGAGGTCGCCGCCTACCCGGAGTGGCATCCGCAGGCCGGCAGCCCGCGCGCAGACCTGCTCAACTTCAAGAGGAAAGTCGCTGCCGGCGCCGACAGCGCGATCACGCAGTTCTTCTACAACGCCGACGCCTACGCCCACTTCGTGGATGAGGCGCGCGCGCTCGGCGTCGACATTCCGATCGTCCCGGGCATCATGCCGATCGGCAGCTTCGGCAAGCTGGCCCGCTTCGCCGACGGTTGCGGCGCCGAAATCCCGCGCTGGATGCGGCGCAAGTTCGAAAGCTATGGCGACGATGCCGACTCGATCCGCGCCTTCGGCCTCGACGTCGTCACCGATCTGTGCCGGCGACTGCTCGACCTCGGCGCGCCGGGGCTGCACTTCTACACGCTCAACCAGGCGGCGCTGTCGCTGGAGATCGTGCGGCGTCTCGGTCTCGCGCGCGCCCGGCCCTAGCCCTGCTCGACGCGGTTGCGGCCCAGGTCCTTGGCCCGGTACAGCGCCGCGTCGGCGCGCCCCAGCAGCGAGGCGATGGTCGGCGTCTCGGCACGGAAGGCCGCGACGCCGAAACTCGCGGTATAGAGGCACTCGGGGTCGTCGAGCGGCGGCGCCGCATCCTGCACCGCCAGCCGCATGCGCTCGGCCGCCCGCGTCGCCTCCTCGAGATCGGTGCCGGGCATCAGGATGGCGAACTCCTCGCCGCCCCAGCGGCCGACCAGGTCGATGTTGCGGACCGAAGCCGCCAGGATGCGGGCGAAGTGCTGCAGCACCTGGTCGCCGACATGGTGGCCGAAGCGGTCATTGATCGCCTTGAAGCGGTCGATGTCGGTCAGCACCAGGGCCAGCGGGGTGCTGTAGCGCAGGGCGCGCTGCACCTCCTGCTCGGCGGCCTCGTCGAAGGCGCGGCGGTTGGCGAGGCCGGTCAGCGCATCGGTGCGCGCCAGCAGTTCCGCGTATTCCTTCTGGCGGCGCAAAGCCGTATGCGCGGCGTCGAGCGAGGCCAGCACGCCCCCCGCCATGCGCAGCGACAGCCAGCCGGCCAGCAGCATGCCGCCCACCATGATGGCCAGCGTGATCTGCAGCATTTCCCGCTTGCGCGCGCTGAGTTCGGCGCGCGAGATTTCGACGAGGATATAGCCGGTCACGGTCGGCCGGGCTTCCCTGCCGCCCGCGCCCCAGACATCATGTTCGCCGTTCAGCAGCAGCGCGGCCTGCTGGATCGGCATCTGCAAGGTCGTCACTTCGTCGCCGCTGTGGATCTGCAAGGTGTTGGCCAGCGGCAAGGGATGCCGCGGCGCGAGTCCGGCACGCACGATGGCATGCCCGTGACGGTCCATGACATTCACCGAAACGATGGCCGGATCGACCTGGCGCGTCCCCTCGGCCAGCATGCTCAGGGTATCGCGACTGCCGCTGAACAGGGCGTACTCGGATGCCGCGCAGATCTGGCGCACGATCGCGAGGCCGCGTTCCTCGAAACTGCGTTCGAGATCCTCCTGGTAATGGTTGAGGAACACCACCTGGAGGATCAGCACCATGAGGATCGCCGGCACGACGGCGCTCAGCAGCACCCGCCAGCGGCTGCCCAACAGCAACTTCATCGCCCACCCTCCAGCCGGCGCAGGTCGGCCATGAGATCGGCGGCATCGTCGATCCTGAAATGCAGCGATTCGGCCACGCGCGGGTTGACGGCGGCCGTGAATTCGCGCGGGCGCTGCAGCGTCGCCAGGCCCTGTCCCGCCTGCCACTGGCGCAGCACATCGACGGCCGTGCGGGCCACCTGGGCGGGCGTCGAATAGAGCGCCAGCAGGGCGCCCGCCTTCACATAGGCGGAGGAGAAAGCCACCAGAGGGATGCGCGCGCGGTAGGAGGCCAGCAGGATGTTCTGCAAGGTGTTGACGTTGTAGATGACCGGGTCGGGCAGGGCCAACACGACATCCGCCTCGACCAGCACCTCGCGCAGCGATGGGTAGATGTCTTCGGCCGCGCGCACCTCGGGGCCCTTCACCAGCTGCAGGCCACGGCTGCGCGCTTCGCGTTCGAGCTGCGACAACAAGGCGCGGGTCTGGGCGCCGGGCACCACGCCGACCCGCACCCGATCCGGCAGGGCGCGCTTGATCAGCGCCAGTTGCCGACCGAGCGGCTGGTCGAGGACGACGGCGCCGAAGTCCCGCCCGCTCGCGGCAGGGTGCGCCCGGCGCGCCTCGAAGACCGCTTGGGGCACCAGGATCGCCAGGACCGGCACCTGCGACCAGCCGGCATCCCGGGCCGCCAGCCGTTCCAGCGTGCCGTCCAGGGCCGCGACACCCACCGTGACGATGATGTCGGGTTTTTCCCCCTTGCGCTCCCACAAATATTGCCAGGGTTCGCTGCGTAGCTCGACGCTGCCGTCCATGCCCGCCCGCAGGGCATTCGCAACTTCCTCATAGGGTCCGCCCTGCTCGCTGAGCGCCACCCAGATGCGCGGCCCGGCGACCGCCGGGGCGGCTGCCACCAGGCTCAGGCAGAAGACGAAACAGCGAAAGAGGTGGGCAATCATCGCGGGTTAGAACTTGTAGCGCGCTTCGACAAACATGTTGCGGCGCGGCATCGGGAGGTAAAGCGGGATTGACGTGCCGGCGTATTCGCGCACGTCTGCATTGAACAGGTTGCGGATCGAAGCCGCAAACTCCCATTCGCTGCCATGGTAGTAACGGATCGTCGTATCGGCCACGGTCTGCGGCCCCAGCGGCTTGCGCGTATCCGTCAGCGCCTGCGAACGCTTGCCGGTCCAGTTGGCCTGCAGGTTCCAGTGCCACTTGGGCAGGAAGGCCCAGTCCGCGCGCAGGTAGGCATCCTTGTCCGGCACGCTGAAGTGGTCGGCGACGCCCAATCGAACATACTGTTCCCGATCGGCCTTGCGGAATGTCGCATTGCCGCTGATCCGCAGCGTCCGGCTTGCCTGCCAGACGGCCTCCAGCTCGATGCCGCGAATGGTGTGCGGGTCAACGTTCTTGTAGCCAACCCCGGTGACGTCGACGATCGGGTTGGCCTGTTCGTAGCGGAACAGGTTGGCGCCCAGGTTCAGGTCGCGCGTCGCACGGTAATTGAACGCCACCTCCCAGGTCGACGATTTCTCCGGCACCAGATTCGAATTAGGGATGGTGGCATTGGTTCTCACATACAACTCGAGGAAGGACGGCATGCGGAAGGCACGGCCGTAGATCAGCTTGCTGGTCAGCCTTTCCGTGGTCTGCCACACCAGTGCGGCACGCGGATTGAGTGCGCCGGATGCGCCAAAAAAGCGGTCGTAGCGGGCACCGGCAGTCAGCTCCCAATCCGCAGCGAACTTCCAGACATCCTGGACGAAGAGGTAGCCGTTGCTGCGACTGCGCAGCGGGATGTTGGTAAAGGACGCGCCAGAGGTCACGTTCTCGGCATAGTAAATGTCCTGCCAGACATGGCCGCCGCCAATGCGCAGCTCGTGCCCCCTGAAACCGGTGAAAACCCCGCTCAACTCGGCATTGAAGCGTTGTTCAGCCGAACGCAGTTGGTTGACATCGCTGGTGGTCTGTTCCCAGAAGCCATTGCCTGACGAATATTCCATGTCGCGGTAGCGCAACTCGGCATCGAGGCCCCAGTCCCTGGCAAAACCGCCATTGTTATAGAGCCAGGCCACGCTGGTCTGCCGGTCGCTGGCCTGCGTCCGGGGATCGAGATAGCTGCCGCCGGTCACGCCGATGCCCACACCGCTTTTCTGCATGTGCTCCGCCAGCACGCGCCAATTGCCCTGGGCAACCGCCAGTCGGGCATCCACATTGTCATAACCCAGATTCGCGTGATCGGCTTGTCCGCCATTGCGGGTCGTGACGATATGGGGATGGTGGCCGGCGGTCGTCGCGACCTCCAGAGACAGGCCGATATCGAGTCCGTTCCACTCGCCGCCATGATTGAGCCAGGCGGATTGCGTATCGAAACTGCCGCTGCGCAGGCCGGCCTCGGACTGGCGCATCCTGCCGGCGGTTTTCGTGATGACGTTGATCACGCCGGACGAAGCATCGGAGCCGTAAAGCGCCGATGCCGGACCGTGAATGACCTCGATGCGCTCGATCATGGCTACCGGCAGCCCGCGCCAGAAAATGCCGGTCGCCCACACCAGGTCGCGCAGCGGAGCGCCATTGACCATGATCAGCGCATTCTTCGGCGCCGCGCCGCGGATCGACACCAGGGGCCGGAAGCCGAACGGGTTGATGCGCAGGTAAATGCCCGGCACGCCCTGCAAGACCTCGACGAAATTGGTGGCGCCCGTCGCCTTGATGTCCTCCGCCGTGATCACCGAGACGACGGCAGGCGCCTTGGAGAGCGACTGCGGCGACTGGGTCGCTATGCTGACCGACATGGTCATCAATTCCTCGGGGCTCGCGGCGAGCAGCCGCCGGACCTCCTCGTCGCCCTCATCCGCCCAGGCCAGCGTACCGAACGCCAGCAGGGCCAACCCCCAGCAGCAACTGCCGAGACGGCGGACGCGGGCGCATCGATGGTGCATAATCATGGCGGGGGTAATTCCCTGGCGATTGCCTGGCGCATGTGCGGACGATGGCTTGACGCAGTCATTCATGTTCTTGTTCGCGTTCAGCATATCACGGCGCTAGGCCGGATGCATACTGGCGCCCGCTTTTTTCGGCTCGGCAATGCGGCCGCTCCTAATACCAAAGTCATATCGGCCAGGCAAGCGACGGCAAGGTGGAGGAGGAAAAGCCGCGGCACGCTCAGAGCCCGAAACGCAGGGTGGCGAAGGCGCGGCGTTCGACCTGGAAGCCCGCGGCGGGAAGAAACTCGGGGTAGCTGCCATTGGCCGCCTGGACTGTCACGGCGGCTTCCGCGCGCGTGCTGCCGACGCGGAAAGGATGGGCGAGACGCACGTCCAGCCGGCGCCGCTCCGGCAAGCGCGCGGCCTGGTCGCGCCAGGTCATCGCGCCGCTGGAATGGAACATCAGGCTCAAGTCGAGATTGCCGGGCAATTTCTGGAACAACGCAAATGTGGTCGCCCGCGCCGGTGGCTGATTGTTTTCCTGACTATCCCCGCTAAGCCATTTCAGATCCGTGAACGACTGGTTCAGGAGAATCTCCGTGCCGTCGCGCGGCTTCCAGCGCATCTGATATTCAAGGCCGCGCACATTGAAAGCCAGCCGGTTGGTGAAGTCGATAGGGGTGGGTGGGCTGTTGATCCTGTCGACTCCATCGCGCATCCGTTCGTCGTAAGCACGCACATCGAGCGTCAGCCGCCAGTCGCGAAAATGCCCGAAGTAGCCGACTTCCTGCGAATCCAGGTACTCTTCCTTGACGGTGCCGCTGGCTCGATAGGTGTTGGCGATCAGAAAGCCTCCCACGTAATAGCGCACATCGGCAGCAAGTTCGAAAATGGTCGGCATGCGCGCCGAGCGGGTCATCCCGGCACGCAAGGTGTGATCGGGAAGCGCATGGAAATTCACCATCAGGCGCGGCGAAAAATAGCTGCCCACGTGGCTGTGCTTGCCCCAGAACCCGCCCACATTGAGCAGCCATTGCCGGTGCGGCCGCCATTCCAGGTTGCCGAACAAGCGCTCCTCGGTGAAGGCAATGGCGGCGGCGGTGTGGTACAGGGGGGCCGAACTCGCCTCCTCGTGCTTGTAGCCCGCCCCCCATACCGCCCGCAGCCCTTGCGCGATGCCCAGCTGATGCTGGAATTCGAGATTGGCCCTGCGGCCTCGGCCACTGGAACTGATCGTCACCGCCGGCAACGCCGCATATGGGAAAGCGTCCCGCAAAGTCTCCTCGATGAAATTCGCGGTCAGCCTGATCTGGTCGGTATCCGACAATTGCCTGAGCCAGCTGCCTTGCAGGTACATATCGCGCGTCTCGACCGTACGCAGCGCATTGCCGCCATTGCTGTTGAATTGCGTGCCCAGCGGAAACCCGTCACCGGCGGAGATTTCCGTGACGCCCGCGGACAGCAGCACTTCCTGGTCCGGGGACGGCCGCAAGTCGCCGCGCAGGTGCAACTGACTGACGATCTTGTCGTCGTGGGCATTGCCGTAACCGCTGTCGGCACGGCGCCCCGCCGATATGCGAAAGCTGGCGTTGTCTCCGCCCCAGCCGAATCGCGCGTAATTGTCCCGAATGCCGCCTGCCCCGCTGGTCAGCGAAAGTTCGGCGCCCCGCGTGTCGACGGCACTGCGGGTAATGACATTGATCACGCCGAACATCGCATTCGCGCCATAGGCCGCCGAATTCGAGCCGCGCAAGACCTCGATGCGTTCAATGTCCTCGAGCAGCACGCCCATCATGCCCTTGTGCGTGTCGCCCTGGTAATAGCTGGAATAAACCGAGCGCCCGTCGACCAGCACCAGGTTGCGTGCCCCCAGCTCGTCGATCGGGGCATGGTAGGCAACGCCAGGGTTGGCCCCGTTGAAGCCGCCCACCAGATAGCCCGGCACGAGCCGCAGCACGTCGGCCAGTTCGCGGGCGCCCGAACGGCGGATGGTTTCGCGATCGATGACCGTCACCGCGCCCGGCGTCTCGTTGAGCGGCTGCGCGAGCCGGCTGACCGTCAGGACGGTGGGCAGTTCGCTGAAATAATCCCGTTCGCTGAGTTCGGCCGACCACCCGGGACGGGCATGCCCGAGGCCCAGCAGTGCCAGACAGCAGGCCACGGCCTTACGCGCGTGCCTCACCCCTTCCCTCCTCCCATTGGTCTCCCAACTTGCCGCTGTTGATCCGCGCCGCCGCGGCGGCGAATTCGGACGCCGCGATCGGCCGCGCGAAATGATACCCCTGCCCGTAGCCGCAGCCCATCTCGCGCAGCGCCGCGAGATGGCTTTCGTTCTCCACGCCCTCGGCGACGACATGCAGGCCGAGGCTGTCCGCCATCGTGACGATGGCGTGCACCAGGGCCAGATCGCTCCTGTCGGCATGCAGGTCGCGAATGAAGGATTTGTCGATTTTCACGCTGTCGAGCGGAAAACGCTTGAGATAGGACAGCGAGGAATAGCCCGTGCCAAAGTCATCCAGATAGATCCGCACCCCGGCAGCGCGCAGGCTCTCGATCCAGTTCTGGGCGACCGTCACATTGCTCATCAGCACACCCTCGGTGATCTCGAGGACCAGAGCGCCGGGCGGAAGCCCGTGGCGCCCGAGGATGTCGAGGACGACGGCCGGCGGCAGATCGTCCGGGATCTGGCGCGCCGAGACATTGACGGAAACATAGAGGTCGAGCCCGCCGCGGCGCCACAGCGCGGCTTGCTGACAGGCGCCATCGAGCACGACCAGGCCGATCGGGCCGATCAGCCCGATCTCCTCCGCCAGCGGCACGAACACATCGGGCGGGACGAAACCGCGTTGGGCATGCGGCCAGCGCAGCAACGCTTCGGCGCCGGCCACCCTGCCGCTGCGCAAATCGACGATCGGCTGGAAGGCGAGCTGCAGCTCGCGCGCGGCGACGGCCGCGCGCAAGTCGTCCTCGAAGCGGCGCCGGTGCTCGGCGGCCGCCTGCAGGGCCGGATCGAAGAACTGGTAGGTGCAGCCGCCCGCCGAGCGGGCACCGTTCAGCGCCAATTCGGCGGCGCGCAGCAGTTGATGGATGTCGCCGCCGTCGCGCGGAAACAGCGCCACGCCCATGCTGGTGCCGACCGTCAGCGGGCGCTGCGCACCGGTCGTCTGGATCTCGTAAGGCAGCCTCAGGCGACCGGCCAGATGTTCGAGCCGGGCGGCGATGGCCGGGCGCTCGCTCTCGCCGGCCAGCACCAGCGCGAATTCGTCGCTGCCGATGCGGGCAACATGATCGCCGCCCACCAGACCCTCCCGCAAGCGGGCGGCAACGCCCAGCAGCACTTCATCGCCCACCGGAAAACCGAGGGCATCGTTGATCTGCTTGAAGCCGTCGAGGTCGATCATGACCAGCGCGAAAGGCTCGCTGCCCGGCTTCAGGTCGATCAGCGCACGGTGCAGGCCGGCCCGGTTGGCAAATCCCGTCAGCGCATCGGTCACCGCCAGCCGCCGGGCGGACAGCTCATCGAGCTTGCGCTGCGTCACGTCGGCTACCGTGCCCTGCACGCTGCCATCGCCCAGGGGCACGACCGTGACATTCAGCCAGCGCTCGTCGCCGCGCCGGCCGATGAGCAGAAAATCGTCGTCCAGGGTTTTGTCGCCCGCCGAGTCGTCCAGGCTCGCGCCGATCATCGCCAGCAGCTGCTCCGGCGCCTGCCAGCGGGAATCGGTCACCCGCCGCCGCGCACCGTTTTTTTGCTTGGGCAGCCAGGTCAGCTCGACGAAAGCGCGATTGTAGGAATCGAGATAACCCTCGCGGTCGGCGACGAAGATGCCCGACCTGGCATTGTTGAACAGGTCCTGGTATTTGCGCTGATCGACCTCCTGCTGGCGCCGCAGGGCGCGCTCCTGGTCGAGGGTCGCGACCAGCTTGCCGGTGAGCCGATTGATGTCGTCGACGAGGCGGCCGACCTCCGTTCGTTCGTGCCCTTGCGGAACGCGCAGTCGCTCGCCGCGCTCGGCATCGAGATGGTGCAACTGGTCGGAGGTCGCCTTGATCGGGCGCAGGACGAACCACAAGATAGCCACGAGCGCGGCGGCAACCACCAGCGCTATCTGCCCGGCCAGCAGCAGGCTCGTGTAATAGGTGTTGCTGCGGGTCCAGGCTTCGATTGCATCCCAATCCGCCTCGAGACGGATCGAGCCGATCACCTCCTTTGGATTGAACGGGGAATGCAGCAAGCGACTGACCGCGGGCTTGCCGTTTGCGAGTAGTGCCGTCCCGTCGGCGCCGACTTTGCGCGGCGCCCGCTCGGCAACCGCCAGATCACGCCCGCCGACCCGGATCGCGACACGCTGAACTTCGCTGTTGCGCAGCAGGCCCTGGGCGACCTCCTGCGCCAGTTGCTCGTCACTGACGAAACAGGCGACGCTCGCCGTGCTTTCCACCGTGTCCAGCAACTCGCCCAGCTTGGTCAAGGCCTGGGCGTGCGTGCGTTCGCCGATGATGCGGCCGACCGTATAGATCGAAAACCCGCCCATCAGCAGGGTCGCCGCCAGCACGGCCAGCAGGCTGCGCGCAAGAATGCCGTGCCACCAGCCGACCTTGCCTGCCATGCTCAGTCGCCGAGCTCGAAAACGATCTTCACGCGCGCATCCGCCTGGGCGCGCTCGACATAGGCCAGGGTGCCGGGCTGCGCCGCGACGATCCGCAGCATGCTTTCGGGATTGGCGAAAGCCTGCGGCGGCTTGGTTTTACCCGAAAACACCAGCCGCGCCCAATAGGCATTGATTTCCGCCAGGCTCTTGCCGACCAGGCGCCGATAGAAACGGGCACGCACTTCGGAATCGATCGGATGGTCGAGCGGCTCGGCCGCCAGGCCGGAAGCGAGACGCCGATAACGGCCCAGATAGATGTTGACGACCTCGTCCTGCGTCAGCCGCTCGATGCCGCTCTGCGGACTGGCGACCAGCACCAGATCGGCATGCGCCGGCGCCGACAGCAGCAACAGGCAAGCGATGAACCCGGGAAGCAGAAATCGCATGGTCAGAACACGAAGTCGAGCGTGACACTGATGACGTCGGTGCGGCCGTTCCAGCCCGGGCCGACATTGCGAAACGAAAAGCGCGTGTCGGGAGTTGCCCTGACGGCATCCCACTGGCCCTTCAATGCCATATCGGTACGAAAATCCCATCTAAGGCCCAGAGAGTAGGTGGTCCGATCGACGCTGATCGACTCGAAGAATTCTGTGTATGCCCGATCGAGTGGGTTTGACGAAGGCAATCCCGTCGGGGGGGGGCGCATTCTCTGAGTCTTCCACCACGACACGCCTGCATAAGGCGTCACCGCGCCAGCGCGATAGCCCGCCAGCACATAACCGGCATGGGAATCCTCGACAATCTGCGTCTCGTTGCAGATCTTGTTGAGCATTCCCTGGACGAGCAACGGACCGCGGTCATACACCACGCCCAGGGACAGGAAGCGGGTCGAGGTATCCTTGACCCGCAGGGCATCGGCCGCGGCAATGGCCGTAGGAGTACCAATGTTTCGCAAGGGCTCCGACAGAAAGCCCGTTTGCATGTCCGCGGCGAATCGGATGCTTGCCAGATTGCCGCGGAAATGCCAGGGTCCCGTGAGGTACTCGAGTACCAGGCCGCGCACCGGGGAGCCAGAGGTATCCCAGGTTCCGAGAGCGCCGCCGCTCTTTTCCCGCGTCCAGCCACCGAAGAGCTTCCCCCGCATCACGCCGTCGCCCAAGACCATGCTCGCAGTCGCGTCCGCTCCATCGAAATGGGAAAAGAACAGCGGGCCGAAGAAGTCGGTCGGCGGACGCACTGGCAGGTACGAATATCCCACCAGCCGCGAGTCGGCGAGCATCATGAAGTCGGCGCCGATGCGACCGGCACGCAGCGACAGCCGGGGATCGGGTTCCCACTTGGCGAACGCCCACATCAGTTCCGGGTTGTGGCTGCGGTCGTAGTGCAGGCGGCTGACCACCTGTCCGACCAGCTCGATTTCCGGCGTCGCTTCCCAGTTGGCCTGCAGGCCGAGAATGCTGTCGATGCGCCCCGACCATTGGCCGCCCTTGATGCCGACCGGCTGCGACAGGTCGCGCACGAATTCGGCATGATCGGAAGAAGACCGCGCCAGCCCAAGCGTGCCGAACCCGCGCAAGGTCAGCGACGACTCGATGGCACCGGTTTCCGCCCGCGCCGCGCCCACGGCGAAGCCGGCCAGCAACAGCGGCAGAATGATCTTGCCCATCATCGAATGCGCCCCGAGTGGTTTTCTTGCGAGGGTATCACGGCATGCCCGGTTACGACAGGCTCCGGACATCGCTTTAGTCGGGTTGACGCGGCCCTAGCGCCGACCGATCACCGCGATCCCGCCGGCTTAGCGGCGCCGGCCGAGCAGCGAACCCAACACGCCGCGCACGATTTCGCGGCCGACCTGGCTGGCGATGGTGCGCGTCACGCTCTTCGCCGCTGCCTGCACCAATCCGTCGGTCTGGCCGCCACGCGGTCCGCTGCGGCCGAACAGGATGTCGTTGAGGAAGCCGCCGCCGCTATCCCCCGCCTGGGGCGCCGTCCCGCCGGCGCCGACTTTCTGCTGCATTGCTGCATCCGCCTCGGGCACGCGCGCGGCCAGCCTCTCGTAAGCAGACTCGCGATCGACGATCTTCTCGTAGTGCCCATACAGCGGCGAAGCGCGGATCGCCTGCTGGCGCTCGGCGTCGGTCAGCGGCCCGATGCGCGAGAACGGCGGCAGCACGTAGGCGCGCTCGACGATGTGCGGGCGCCCCTTCTCGTCGAGGAAGGACACCAGCGCCTCGCCGACCCCCAGTTCGGTGATGACGGTCGCCGCGTCGAAGGCCGGGTTGGCGCGCATCGTCTCGGCCGCCGCCCTGACGGCCTTCTGGTCGCGCGGCGTGAAAGCGCGCAGCGCGTGCTGTACGCGGTTGCCGAGCTGGCCGAGCACCTTGTCGGGCACGTCGAGCGGGTTCTGCGTGACGAAATAGACGCCGACGCCCTTGGAGCGGATCAGCCGCACCACCTGCTCCACCTTGTCGACCAGCGCGGGCGGCGCCTCGTCGAACAGCAGGTGGGCCTCGTCGAAGAAGAACACCAGCTTCGGCTTGTCGAGATCGCCGGCCTCGGGCAGCTGCTCGAACAGTTCCGCCAACAGCCAGAGCAGGAAGGTGGCGTAGAGCTTGGGCGAGTTCATCAGCCGGTCGGCGGCGAGGATGTTCACGACCCCCTTGCCGTCCTGCGTCTGCATCAGGTCGGCGATATCGAGCATCGGCTCGCCGAAGAACCGGTCGCCGCCCTGCTCCTCGAGCGTCAGCAGGCCGCGCTGGATCGCGCCGATCGAGGCCGCCGAGATGTTGCCGTATTGCGTCTTGAACTGCGCGGCGTTGTCGCCGACGTACTGCACCATCGCGCGCAGGTCCTTGAGGTCGAGCAGCAGGAGGCCGGCGTCGTCGGCGATGCGGAAGACGATCTGCAGCACGCCTTCCTGCGTTTCGTTGAGAGAAAGCAGGCGCGCCAGCAGCAGCGGGCCCATGTCGGAGACGGTGGCGCGCACCGGATGGCCGGACGCGCCGAACACATCCCAGAACACCACGGGATAGGCCCGCGGCTGCCAGTCGGCGATGCCCAGCATGTCGAGGCGCTTTTGCAGCTTTTCGGATGCCGGGCCGGACGCCGCGCCCAGGCCCGACAGGTCGCCCTTGACGTCGGCCAGGAACACCGGCACCCCGATGGACGAAAACTGCTCGGTCAGGCGCTGCAGCGTCACGGTCTTGCCGGTGCCGGTGGCGCCGGTGATCAATCCGTGACGGTTGGCGAGGGCGGACAGCAGCGAAAGTTCGTTGTCGCCGGATTTTGCGACGGGAAGAAGTCGGCTCATGATTTCAAAGAGATAGGTTCAAGATATTGGATTCCACAAGTGTGTTAAAACAACACGTTGTCGAAATAACCTCAAAAAAGACTTCAAATTCACCCGCTGTCTTGCGATAGCGCCCATTGCCACTTGTTCGCGCTGCGCATGGATTCTAATCTCTCAAGAAACGCGCCGGGCCAGCATGTCCTGTTCAGCGATCATCTGGAGTTGCCCCATCGAACCGGCCGACGAGATGCTCAGCCCGCTTGCCCGCCGCGACGAGGCGATCCGCAGCCTGCTGCGCAACCAGGCCGCACGCGTGTCGGATTTCGCGCGCCGCGGCAGCACCCCTAAGCCGTCCGACTGCCGTAAAATGCGCCCCGACCTGCCGGCCCTGCAAAGGGCCGGCTTCATTTTCAATCCAAATCCAGAGAACACGGGGTCCAATCATGGCCGGACATTCGAAATGGGCCAACATCCAGTATCGCAAGGGCCGTCAGGATGAAAAACGCGGGGCAGCCTTCTCGCGCGTCGCCAAGGAAATCACCGTCGCCGCCAAGATGGGCGGGGGCGACGCCAACTTCAACCCGCGCCTGCGGCTGGCCGTCGACAAGGCCAAGGCCGTCAACATGCCGAAGGACAAGATCGAGAACGCGATCAAGAAGGGCGCCGGCGAGCTCGAGGGCGTCGATTACGTCGAGATCCGCTACGAAGGCTACGGCATCGGCGGCGCGGCGGTGATGGTCGACTGCCTGACCGACAACAAGACGCGCACCGTCGCGGAAGTCCGTCATGCCTTCGCCAAGCACGGCGGCAACATGGGCACCGACGGCTGCGTCGCCTTCATGTTCAAGCACTGCGGCCAGCTGATCTTCGCCCCCGGCGCCGACGAGGGCAAGCTGATGGAGCACGCCATCGAGGCGGGCGCGGAAGACGTCGTGACCAATGACGACGGCTCGATCGAGGTCATCACCGCGCCGGGCGACTTCCTCGCCGTCAAGGAAGCGCTCGTGGGCGCCGGCTTCAAGCCCGAATACGCCGAGGTGACGATGAAGCCGGAGAACGAAGCCGAACTCGTCGGCGAGGATGCCGCGAGGATGCGGAAGCTGCTCGACGCGCTCGACGGCCTGGACGACGTCCAAGAGGTTTACACGACCGCCGTCATGGGCGAATGAGGTGACCTCGGTGCGCATCCTGGGCATCGACCCCGGCCTGCGAACTACCGGGTTTGGAGTCATCGACAAGACCGGCC
>CAZPIE010000029.1:0-14760 GCA_964586275.1 uncultured Methyloversatilis sp.
CCTACGCCAGCAGCACCAACCCCTTGAAGGACCGCGACTTCCTGGCCGTCAGCATCAGCTATTCGTTCTGATCCGTCCTGCAGACAAGATTGAGGAGATGCGCACAATGAAAAAGAACCTTTCCCTGCTCGGTAGCGCCCTCGTGCTGGCTTTCGCCGCCAGCCCGGCGGCGCTGCTGGCGGCCGATCCGTCCGCCCTCGGCAAGTCGCTGACGGCGATGGGGGCCGAAGTGGCCGGCAATGCGGCCGGCACGATTCCCGCCTTTGCCGGCGGCCTCACCAAGCCGGTGGCCGGCCATGTCGCCGGCGGCCACTATCCCGACCCGTATGCGGCCGACAAGGTACTGTTCACCATCGACGCCAGCAATGCCGACAAGTACAAGGCAAACCTGACGCCGGGCCAGATGGCGCTGCTCAAGAAGTACCCCAGCTGGAAGATGAACGTCTATCCGACCCGGCGCAGCGCCACCTACCCGAAGGGCAACCTGGACGAGACGATCGCCAACGCCACCCGCGCCAAGCTGGCGCCCGGCGGCAACGGCGTCGTCGGCACCACCGGCGGCGTGCCCTTCCCGATTCCCAAGGACGGCCTGGAAGCGATCTGGAACGCCACCCTGCGCTACCGCGGCGACACCTACGCGATGAACTGGAGCCAGGCCGCGGTGACCCGCGATGGCGCCTACACGCCGGTGCGTTTCGAGTACGAGTACGACTTCGTCTACGGCAACCTGGAAAAACCGGCGAAGGACCGCGAGCCGAACAAGCACGCCCACTTCCTGCAGACGGTGACGGCGCCGGCGCGTCTGGCCGGCCAGATCCTGCTGATCCACGAAACCGTCGACCAAGTCAAGGAGCCGCGCACCGCGTGGACCTACAACCCCGGCCAACGCCGCGTCCGCCTGGCGCCCAACGTCGCCTACGACAACCCCGGCACCGCCGCCGACGGCCTGCGCACCAACGACGACTTCAACATGTTCAACGGCGCCACCGACCGCTACGACTGGAAGCTGGTCGGCAAGCAGGAGCTGTACGTGCCCTACAACTCCTACAAGCTGTCCGGCAACCAGTTGAAGCTGGCCGACGTGCTCAAGCCGGGCCATATCAACCCGGATCACGCCCGCTATGAACTGCACCGCGTCTGGGTGGTCGAGGCGACGCTGAAGGAAGGCACCAGCCACATCTACAAGAAGCGTACCTTCTACATCGACGAGGACAGCTGGATCATCATGGTGTCCGACAAGTACGATGCGCGCGGCGAACTGTGGCGCGTTTCGGAACAGCACTCGATCAACTTCTACGATGTGCCGATGGCTTACGGCACGATCGAGGTGCACCACGATCTGCAATCCGGCCGCTACCTGGCCATGGGGCTTCGCAACGAAGAACCGAAGGTCTTCGAGAAGATCAAGCGCACCGCGGCGGACTTCACGCCCGCCGGACTGCGCGGCGCGGGTACGCGCTGAGCGTTCCTCTCGCTTCAGCCCTGCCCGGGACAAGTCCCGGGCAGGCACCCGCGCCCGGATCGACTGAATGAACAGGGTCATCGGACTGCTCTTCGCCGCATGGGTTGCCGTGGCGGCCGGCTTCGCCTTTTCCCCGCGCAAGCTGCCGCCCATGCCGCCGACCGAAATCCAGATTCGCAATGTCCTGCTGCTCGACGTGGAGCGCAGCGGCCCGCGCCTCGTCGCCGTCGGCGAACAGGGCCTGATTTTCGTTTCGGATGACGAAGGCGCATCCTGGCGCAAGGTTGCCAGCAACACCGACGCCACGCTGACGAGCGTGGCCTTTGCCGATGAACAACTGGGGCTGGCGGTCGGCCACGATGCGGTCATCCTGCGCAGCGAGGATGGCGGCCTGTCCTGGACAGAGGTGTTCCGCGCACCCGATCGGTTGCGGCCATTGCTTGGCGCGCTGTTCGTCGACCCGCGGCATGCCATCGCCATCGGCGCCTACGGCGCCTTTCTCGAAAGCGCGGATGCTGGCGCGACCTGGAGCGAGCGCCGCATCATCGAAAGCGACCCCCATTTCAATGCGCTGGCCCGCCTCAGCGACGGCACGCTGCTGATCGCCGGGGAAGCCGGCACCCTGCTGCGCTCGGACGATGGCGGCCAGCGCTGGGAACGGCTGGCCTCGCCCTACCCGGGGTCGTTCTTCGGCCTGCTGTCGCTGCCCGAGGGCGCCGCCCTGGTATTCGGCATGCGCGGCAACATCCTGCGCAGCAAGGATCGCGGCGCCACCTGGCAGGCCATCGCCAGCGGCACCGAGAACTCTCTGTTCGGAGGCGCTCTCGCCGCGGCGGACGATGCCGGCAGGATCGTGCTGGTGGGGCAGAACGGCGTCGTGCTCGACAGCCATGACAACGGGCACAGCTTCCGCCTGGTCGACATGAAAACCAGCCGCGCACTGAGCGCGGTACGGTTTCCCGCCAAGGATGCGCAGCGGGTGCTGGCGTTTGGCGAAGAAGGCGCGCACAGCGTCGCCCTGCCCGCAGGATCCGGACCATGAAAGCCAATCCCGCCGTGCGCGCCATCGGCCGTCTGCTGTTCGCCTGGCGGCGCAGCTTCCTGGCCCTGTTTCTGCTGATCACGCTCGGGCTGATGTGGTCGGCCACGCATCTGAAAGTGGATGCGGGCTTCCAGAAGATGATCCCGCTCGAGCACGAGTACATGCAGACCTTCACCGCCTACCAGAAGACCTTTGGCGGGGCCAACCGCATCCTGGTCGCGCTGCGCCTGCAGGAAGGCGACATATATAACGAGGCGTTCCTGCGCACCCTCAAGACGGTGACCGACGAGGTGTTCTTCATTCCCGGTGTCGATCGCGCCACCGTGACTTCGCTGTTCACCCCCAATGTGCGCTTCATCGAGGTGGTCGAGGACGGCTTTGCCGGCGGCAACGTCATTCCGGCCGACTTCAGCGGCTCCGCGGCAGACCTGGAGAGCGTGCGCGCCAATGTGCTCAAGTCGGGCCGCGTCGGCCGCCTGGTGTCGAACGATTTCAAGGCTGCGCTGGTCAGCGCCGAACTGCTCGAGGTCGACCCGAGCAACGGCGTCAGGCTGGACTACGCCGCCGTGGCGGAAAAACTCGAGGAAATCCGCGCCAAGTATCGGAAAGAAGGCCAGCTCGACGTACACATCATCGGCTTCGCCAAGGCCGTCGGCGACATCACCGCAGGGGCGCGCGATGTCATCCTGTTCTTCGTCGTCGCCTTCCTGATCACGGCGGTGCTGCTGTTCGTGTATTCGGGTTCCGCCAAGCTTTCCGCGGTCGCGCTGATCTGCGCCATGGTGCCGGTCGTCTGGCTGCTCGGCCTGCTGCCGCTGCTCGGCTTCGGCATCGATCCGCTGTCGATCCTGGTGCCCTTCCTGATCTTCTCGATCGGCGTCAGCCATGCCGTGCAGATGACCCATGCCTGGCAGATCGAGGTGCTCGACGGCGCGGATGGCCTCACCGCCGCGCACACGGCCTTCCTCAAGCTGTTCATGCCCGGCGCGATGGCGCTGCTGGCGAATGCGCTCGGCTTCATCGTCATCCTCCACATCGAGATCGACATCGTGCGCGAACTGGCGATCACCGCCAGCCTCGGCGTCGCGCTGATGATCGTCACCAACAAGATGCTGCTGACGATCCTGCTGTCCTGGATGCACCTGACCCCGCGGGAAGTCGCCCGCGCCCATAGCAAGAAATATCGCGGCGTCTGGCTGTGGCGCTCGCTGCGCAAGTTCGCCGATCCGCGCATGGCGGTCTGGGTGGTGCTGGTGGCGGCGCTGCTGCTGGCGGCAGGCGCCTGGAAGGCGCGCGACCTGCGCACCGGCGATCTCGGCAAGGGCATCCCGGAACTGCACGACAATTCGCGCTACAACCGCGATACCGCCGCCATCGTCGATTCGTTCTCGATCGGTGTCGATGTCCTGTCGGTGATCGCCCAGTCGCGCAATGTCGATGGCGCCTGCACGCACCACGAGATCATGGACCTGCTCGACCGTTTCGAGACGACCATGAAGAACGTGCATGGGGTGCAGGGCGTGCTCTCCCTGCCCGGCATGGCGAAGATCGTCAATGCCGGCTGGAACGAGGGCAACCCGCGCTGGCGCGTCCTGTCGCGCGATCCATCGGTGCTGGCGCAGTCGGTGACGCCGATCGACACCGGCAGCGGACTGCTGAATACCGACTGCAACGCGATGCAGGTGCTGATCTTCACGACCGACCATCAGGGCGCCACCATCGCGCACATCGTGCGCGAGGTGAAGAAATTCATCGCCGCGCATCCCTCGGAGAACCTCGAACTGAAACTGGCCTCGGGCAACGTGGGCGTCATGGCGGCGACCAACGAGGCCGTCGATGCCGCCGAGGTCACCATGCTGCTGCTGCTGTTCGGCTCGATCGGCCTGCTGTGCTTCATCGAATTCCGCTCCTGGCAGGCCACCCTGTGCATCATCCTGCCGCTGGCCATCGTCGCCGTGCTGTGCAACGCCCTGATGGCCATGCTCGGCATCGGCCTCAAGGTATCGACCCTGCCGGTGATCGCCCTCGGCGTGGGGGTCGGCGTCGACTACGGCATCTACCTCTACGAGCGCATGGAGAACGCCCTCGCCAAAGGGCGCCGGCTGTCGAGCGCCTTCCACGAGGCGCTCAAGCAGCGGGGCACGGCGATCAACTTCACCGCCGTGACCATGTCCATCGGCGTCGGCACCTGGGCCTTTTCGGCGCTCAAGTTCCAGGCCGACATGGGCATCCTGCTGGCCTTCATGTTCCTCGTGAACATGCTCGGCGCTCTGTTGCTGCTGCCGGCTCTGGCGGCATTGCTGCTCGGCAACGCCCCGCTGCGGAGGTGGGCCCGCCCCTCCGCGGAATAAGCCAGCCGACTACCGGCTGGTTTCTCGATACTTCAGCGGCCCGCCGGTGAAGGGCGCGAAGCCGGTGCCGAAGATCACGCCGGCATCGGCCAGGTCGGCATCGGCGACGATGCCGTCGGCCACCAGTCTTGCGGTGCGCTCGATCAGGGGCGCCACCAGTTGCGCGGCCAGCACGGCAGGTGCCGTCCCGCCAGCGCCGACTTTTTGCGGCTTGCCATCCACCCATTGGTAGAAACCCGCGCCGGTTTTCTTGCCCAGATGGTGCTGCTCCACCCTCTCGGTCAGGCAGCGCGGCGCTTCGGCGTCGCCGGCCAGCTGCTTGCCGGCGGCCATGGCGATGTCGAGGCCGACGGTGTCGATCAGTTCGATCGGCCCCATCGGCATGCCGAAGGCGAGCATGGCCTCATCCACCGCCGCCGGTGCGACGCCGGCATCGACGGCGCGCATCGCGGCCAGCATGTAGGGGGCCAGCACCGCATTGACGAGGAAGCCCGGCGCGGACTTCACCGGCAGCGGCAGCTTGTCGATCTGGCGCACGAAGGCGCAGGCCGCCTGCACCGCGGCAGGATCGGCGCCTGCGGCTTCCACCACCTCGACCAGCGGCATCTGCCCCACCGGGTTGAAGAAATGGATGCCGACCAGGCGCTCCGGCTTCGCGAGGACAGTGCGCAGGTCTTCGAGGCGCAGGCTCGAGGTATTGGTCGCCAGCAGCGCCCCCGGCTTCATGCGCGGCTCGACGGCGCAAAACAGCGCGTGCTTGGCCTCCACGCTCTCGAAGATTGCCTCGATCACCACGTCGGCATGCGCCACACCCGCGCCCTGGGGATCGGGAATCAGCCGGTCGCGCGCATCGCGCACCCGCAGCGGCTCGCGCAGCCGCTTCTCGAACAGCATATTGGCCCGTGCCAGCGCCGGGGCGATGCGGCCGAGGTCCTGGTCCTGCAGGGTTACGGTCATGCCGCGCAACACGCACCAGGCGGCGATGTCGCCGCCCATCACGCCGGCGCCGATCACATGGACGCGCTGCGCCCTGAAAGCGGATGCCTTGCCGAAGCCCTTCAGCCGTTCCTGCAGGAAGAACACACGCACCAGGTTCTGCGCGGTCGACGAACCGACGATGCGTTCGACGATCTCCGGCGCGGCCAGCGCATTGCCGTTGTGCTTCGCCCACAGGTCGATGATGGCGTAGGGTGCCGGGTAATGCTCGGGCCGCGCCTTCCGTGCCACCTGCCGGCGCGCGCCCCTGGCGACGACGGATCTGAAGGGGCCATTCAACAGCCGCTGCAACAGCGGCGGCTGGCGGCGCTTCTGGCCGGACACCACCATGATACGGGCCGCCGCATCCATGACGCGGAGCGGCACGCAGTCGTCGGCCAGCCCCATGCGCTTCGCCCGCCTGGCATCGAGCGTCTTGCCGGTGAGCATCAGGTCGAGCGCGGCGGCCGGCCCGATGCGCTGCGGCAGGCGCAGCATGCCGCCCCAGCCGGGGAAAATGCCCAGCATCACTTCCGGCAGGCCCAGCTTCGTTTCGGGTTCGTCGACGACCAGCAGGTAGCGGCACGCCAGCGCCAGTTCCAGCCCGCCGCCGAGGCAGTGGCCGCGCACCAGCGCCAGCGTCGGATACGGTACCGCAGCCAGGCGATTGAACAGTTCCCAGCCGCGCGCGATCAGCGCCCGGCCCTGTTCGGCGCTGTCGAGCTGCGCGAATTCCTCGATGTCGGCGCCGGCGATGAAGCCGGCGGCCTTGCCCGAGCGGAAGACCACGCCTTGCGGCGGCTGCTTGTCGAAGCGGTCGAGCAGTACGCCCAGCTCCGCCATCACCTCGCCTGACAGTGCGTTGGCCGCCGCACCCTGCCGGTCCAGCGTCGCCCAGGCCACACCCCGGCTGTCGATTTCCAGTTGCCAGTGTTTCATTTCAGCAGATCTCCACCAGCATCGCGCCGCCGAGGCCGCCACCGATGCAGATCGTCGCGATGCCGCGTTTGGCCTGGTTCCGCCGCAGCACGTGCAGCAGATGCAGCACGATGCGCGTGCCCGAGGCGCCGACCGGATGGCCGATCGACACCGCGCCGCCATCGACATTGAGGCGGCTCTCGTCCAGCTTGCCGAGCGGGCCGGGCAGGCCGAGCGGCTCGCGGCAGTAGGCTTCATCCTGCCAGGCCGCCAGGCAGGCGAGCACCTGCGCGGCGAAGGCTTCGTTGATCTCCCAGTAGTCGATGTCGTCCAAAGCCAGCCGGTGCCGCTGCAAGAGCGGCGTCGCGGCATGCACCGGGCCGAGGCCCATCAGCGCCGGATCGAGCCCGGCCCACGCGCTGTCGACGATGCGGCCGAGCGGCTCGAGGTTCCAGCGCGCCACGGCTTCCTCGCTGGCGAGCAGCACCCAGGCGGCGCCGTCGGTGATCTGCGAACTGTTGGCGGCGGTGATGTTGCCGTATTTCTTGTCGAAGAACGGTCGCGGCTTGGCCATGCCCTCCATCGATGCATCGGGTCGCACCCCGTCGTCCTCGGCGTAGACCTTCCCGTCGGCATCGACCAGCGGCACGATCTCGGCGAAATGGCCGGCCTGGCGGCCGGCGAGCGCGCGCCGGTGGCTGCGCACCGAGAACGCGTCCATTTGTTCCCGCGTGATGCCGAACCTCCAGGCGAGGTTCTCCGCGGTCTGCCCCATCAGCAGGCCGAGCATCGGATCGGTCAGCCCCTTCATCAAGCCGATCACCGGCGCGAACAGCGCCGCCGGCTTGAGCTTGAGGAAATGGCCGAGCTTCTGGCCCGCGCTCTTCGTCTGCATCATGCCGGCAAACCAGCGCACCATCGCTTCCGAGTAGAGCAGCGGTGCCCGCGAGAGCGCATCGACGCCGCCGGCGAGCACCAGAGCCGAGCGGCCGGCGCGGATGTTGACGAGGGCCGAATCGATGGCCTGCATGCCCGAGGCGCAATTGCGCATCACCGTCCAGCCCGGCACCTTGAAGCCGCAGCCGAGCCGCAGCGCGACGAGTCGGCCGATATTGGTCTCGTCGGGCGAGGGCGCGGCGCAGCCGAGGATGACTTCGTCAAGCTCCTGCGGCATGAAGGGCTGGCGCAGCAGCAGCGCCCGGCCGGCCTGCGTCGCCAGGTCGGATGCGGCGAAGGGGCCGGGCCCATTCTGGGCCTTGAGGAAGGGCGTGCGCGCACCATCGACGACATAGACGGCTCTTGCGCTCACGATCATTCCACCCTGCGCGGCACGACCGGCTGGTTGGCCGTGGCGACGCCGAAATCGAAGGGGAAGTCATCGACGCGCACGACGATGTCGCGCAGCGCGTTGCGGCGTTTCATGACCGCGAACTCCGCCGGCGTGATGATGCCCGTTTCCGCCGCCACGATGGCGATGTCGCGCACGTTGGCGCGCGGATCGTTGCCGAAACGGCCCTCCTTCTCTGCCGCGCGGATCTTCGCCTCGATCGGCTCGGCCTCGAGGGTGGCCTGCAAGGCCAGCTCGATGGCGCCGACCGGCTCTGCCGCGCTGCCCGGCAGGTAGCACTCGGCGGTCAGGCGGTCGCGCGTCGCCGACGGCCCGATCAGGGCACTGGCGACCTGGTGTCCCAGATCGTCCGCTGGGAAGACATACGGGTAACCCCAGGGAAAGATGCTGCGATGCAGGAAGGCGCCGATGAAGCGGTTCGGGAAATTGGCGATGACGCCCTCGAATGCCTGTTGCGCCCGGTACATGGCATCCCAGATCGCCCAGTGCGCCAGCGGCGCGTCCGCCTGCTGGCGGCCCTCGGTCTCGTAGCGTTTCAGGGTACAGGACATCAGGTACATCAGGGAAAGGATGTCGCCGAGCCGGCCCGAAAGTTTCTCGCGCCGCTTGACGCTGCCGCCGAGCACCAGCAAGGAGATGTCGGTCAGGAATGCGAAGGCCGACGAAAAGCGCGTCAACTGCTGGTAGTAGCGGCGCATTTCCGGCGCCACGTCGGCGGGCGCCGGCACGAAATGCGAACCGGTCAGGCCCAGCCAGAGAGCGCGGAAGCCGTTGCGGATGGTGAAGCGGACGTGTCCCCACAGGGCCCGGTCGAAATCCCGCAGCCCCTTTTCGTGATCCGGGTCCTGCGCCGCCTGCATTTCGGGGAGCAGGTAGGGATGGCAGCGGATCGCCCCCTGGCCGAAGATGATCAGCGAACGGGTCAGGATGTTGGCACCCTCGACGGTGATGCCGATCGGCACCTGCTGGTAGGCGCGGCCGAGGAAATTGGAGGGCCCCAGGCAGATGCCCTTGCCACCGACGATATCCATGCCGTCGTTGACCACCTGGCGGGCGCGCTCGGTGAGATGGTACTTGACGATGGCGGAAGCGACCGACGGCTTTTCGCCCAGATCGACTGCCCCGGCGGTCATCTTGCGCGTCGCGTCCATCATGTAGGTGTAGCTGCCGATGCGCGTCAGCGCCTCTTCCACCCCCTCGAAGCGGCCCACCGCCAGCTTGAACTGGTTGCGCACCCGCGCATAGCCGCCGACCGAGCGCGCCGTCAGTTGCGCCATGCCGACGTGCGAGGCCGGCAGCGAGATCGAGCGGCCGGCCGCCAGGCATTCCATCAGCATGCGCCAGCCCTGCCCGGCCATCGCCGGGCCGCCGATGATGAATTCCAGCGGCATGAAGACGTCCTTGCCGCGCGTCGGCCCGGTGGCAAACATCGCGTTGAGCGGAAAATGGCGCCGGCCGGTATCGACGCCGGGATGGTCGTAGGGCACCAGCGCGCAGGTGATGCCGACATCCTCCTTGCCGCCCAGCAAGCCGTCCGGGTCGTAGAGGCGGAAGGCGAGGCCGAGGAGGGTGCACAGCGGCGCCAGCGTGATGTAGCGCTTGTCCCAGGTGACGCGCATGCCGAGCGTTTCCCTGCCCTGCCACATGCCCTTGCAGACGACGCCGCTGTCCGGGATCGAGGCGGCATCGGAACCCGCCCACGGACTGGTGAGGGCGAACGCGGGGATTTCGATGCCCTTGGCGAGGCGCGGCAAATAATGGTTCTTCTGCGCCTCGGTGCCGTAGCGCAACAGCAATTCGGCCGGGCCGAGGGAATTCGGCACCATGACGGAGACGGCGAGCGCCGAAGAACGCGTGGACAGCTTGGTGATCACCTGCGAGTGCGCGTAGGCCGAAAACTCCAGTCCGCCATAGCGCTTCGGAATGATCATGCCGAGAAAACCGGCATCCTTGACGTGGCGCCAGGCGGCCGCCGGCATGTCGTAGAGTTCCTGAGTCACCTGCCACTCATCGACGAGGCGGCAGGCTTCCGCCACCTCGTTGTCCAGGAACGACTGCTCTTCCCTGGTCAGCCTGGGCTGCGGATAGGCCTGCAGCTTGCGCCAGTCCGGCCAGCCGCGGAACAGTTCGCCCTCCCACCAGACGGTGCCGGCTTCCAGCGCCTCGCGCTCGGTATCCGACATCTGCGGCAGCAGCTTGCGATAGGTCGCGAAGATCGGGCGCGTCAGCAGTCGGCGGCGGACGCTACTGACTCCGAACAAGACGAGCAGCAGCGCGGCGAGCAGCAGGAACAGGGTAAGAATGGTCATGCGTCCCCCTCGGACGGCGTCAGGCGTTGGCGGAGAACTGCGGCAAGGGGGCGCGCAGGCCACCGAGCAGGAAGGACATCAGGCGCGGCAGCAGGCGGTCGAGACGGTCGGTGGCGTCGGCATCCTCGATCTGCCAGTCGGTCACCAGGCGCAGCGCATCGGTGCCGGCGATCGCGTAAGAAGTCGCGCCCAGCATGAAATGGAAGCGCCAGACGATCTCGGCCTTGGGCACGTTCGGCAAGGCCTTGAACAGCGCGGCCTTGTAACGCTCCATCACCTCGCCGTACTCCTGGGCAAGAAAAGCGCGGATGAAATCGGACGGCTCGGTCAGCGTGCGGCCGAGCAGGCGCAGGAAGGTGACGCCGCCGTGCGCCTCGTCCTGGGCCATCCGCAACAGCGTGCCGAAAAAGCCATCGACGATCTGCGAGGGCTTGAGCGGTTTGCCGCCGGCCTTGGCCTCCATGCTGTCCAGCACGCGCAGGCGCTCGCCGTTGAGCCAGTCGAGGCGGCGCCGGAACACCTCCTGCATCAACGACTCCTTGGAACCGAAGTGGTAATTCACCGCGGCGAGATTGACCCCGGCAGCCGCGGTGATCATGCGCATCGAGGTGCCGTCGAAACCGTTCGCCATGAACAGCTTTTCCGATGCGTCGAGTATGCGTTCGCGGGTATCGGCGGCACGAACCTCCAGCACTAGAAGCCTCCCTTAATTCATACGTTCGTTTGAATAATAGGCAATGTTTTTTGGCAAAGCAAGATTTTTTGGATGAGATTTTTTGGATGAGGCCAGCCTCAGGCCGGCAAGGCGGTCTCGACCAGCTTGACCCAGTAGCGGATGCCGGTGGCGATGATCTCGTCGTTGAAGTCGTAGTGCGGGCTGTGCAGCATGCAGCCGCCCGCCCCCGGCCCGTTGCCGAGCCAGACGTAGCAGCCGGGCACGGCACGCGCCAGGTAGGCGAAATCCTCGGCCCCCATGCTCGGCTTGAGGTTGCTAAGGACAGCCTCGGCGCCCACCGTCGCGGTCGCGGCGGCACGGCACAGCGCCGCCGCCGCGGGAGCGTTGAGCGTCGGCGGATAACCACGCTGGAAATCCAGACCGACCGTGACGCGATGAGTCATTGCGATACCCTGACAGACGCGGCGCATGCCCGCTTCCAGGTCATCCTGCAGTTCCGGCCGGAAGCAGCGCACCGTGCCGCCGAGCTGCGCCTGTTCGGGCAGGATGTTGTCGGCGTGGCCGGCATGGAAGCGCGTCACGCTCACCACCGCCGGGTCGAGCGGGTCGGTCGCCCGCGACACCAGCGACTGCAAGGCCTCGACCAGCGCCGCGCCGGCGAGGATCGCGTCGGCGCCCTGGTGCGGCATGGCGGCGTGCGCGCCGCGGGCGGTGATGGTGATCTCGAAGCGGTCGGCGCCGGCCATCACCGGGCCTTCGGTCACCGCGATGCTGCCCGCCGGCAGGCCCGGCCAGTTGTGCAGGCCGAACACCATCTGCATCGGGAAGCGCTCGAACAGCCCCTCCTCGACCATCGCGCGCCCACCGCCTTCGTGCTCCTCGGCGGGCTGGAAGATGAAATGGACGGTGCCGTCGAAGTTCGCCCGGCCTGCGTTGCGCAACGTGACGAGCGCCTCGGCGGCGCCGAGCAGCAGCGCCGTGTGGCCGTCGTGGCCGCAGGCATGCATGCGGCCCTCGTGGCGCGAACGATGCGCGAAATCGTTCAGTTCCGGCAGCGGCAAGGCGTCCATGTCGGCGCGCAGGCCGATGGCGCGCGGGCTGTCGCCCAGCTGGAGGCGCGCCACCACGCCGGTTTTCGCGATCCCCTCGAACACCTCGAGGCCGAGTTTTTTCAGATGCGCCGCCACCACGCCGGCGGTGCGGGTCTCCTCGAAGGCCAGCTCGGGATGGGCATGCAGGTCGCGGCGCAGGCTGGCGATGCGGTTGGCGAGTTCGGGCAGAAAGTCCGGGGTCATGATGATTTCCTCACAGCAGGCGAACACTCTATCACCTAGAATCGCCGCCATGAATACCGCCATCCTGCAGGCGCCGGCCCTGCGCGCCCTCGAAGCGGAACACGCCGCCGCCACGCCCCCGCTGATGGAACGCGCCGGCACCGGCGCGGCGCGCAGCGCGCTGGGAATGCTGGCCGGCCGCGCGCTCGTGCTCGCCGGCCCGGGCAACAACGGCGGCGATGCCTTCGTCGTCGCGCGGCGACTGAGGGAAGCCGGGCATGACCCGGTCGTGCTGTTTGCCGGCGCGCCGGACCGGCTGCCCGCGGATGCGCGCGCCGCCCACGCCGCCTGGCTCGCCGCCGGCGGCAGTTGTGTTGCCGAGTATCCGGCCGGCCCATTCGGCCTGATCATCGACGGGCTGTTCGGCATCGGGCTGACGCGCGCCATCGAAGGCGACTACGCCCGCTGGATCGAACGGGCCAATGCCAGCGGCAGCCCCATCCTTGCGCTCGATGCGCCGAGCGGCCTGAACGCCCTGACCGGGCAGCTCACCGGCGCGGCGATCCGGGCGACCCGCACGATCAGCTTCATCGCGCTCAAGCCCGGCCTGCTGACCGGCGCCGGCCCCGATCATTGTGGCGCCCTCGAAATCTGCGACCTCGGGCTGGATGTGGGCAGCGGTGACGGCAGCGTCGTCACGCCGGAACTGTTTCGCACCTGCCTGCGGCCCCGCGCCCGCAACTGCCACAAGGGCAGCTTCGGCAGCGTCGCCATCCTCGGCGGCGCGCCCGGCATGGCCGGCGCTGCGCTGCTCGCGGGGCGCGCCGCGCTGAAGCTCGGCGCCGGCCGGGTCTATCTCGGCATGCTCGAAACGGTGGCAGTCGATCCGATGCAGCCCGAGCTGATGCTGCGCGGCACCGATGAAACTCTGGAGCTCGCCACGGTGCTGGCGATCGGCCCCGGCCTCGGCCAATCGCTGCAGGCCGGCGAACTGCTCGCACGAGTGATCGACGGCCCGCTGCCGCGCGTCATCGACGCCGACGGACTCAACCTGCTGGCGCAATCCCCGCAGTTACAGCGCCAGTGTGCCGTCGCGCCAGCGCCGACTTTCATCACGCCACACCCCGCCGAGGCGGCACGGCTACTTGGCTGCACGACCGAGACAGTGCAGGCCGACCGGCTGACCGCCGCGTTGCAACTGGCTGGGCGACTCAAAGCCCACGTCGCCCTGAAAGGCTGCGGCACGGTCGTCGCCGCGCCCGACGGACGCTGGTTCATCAACACCACCGGCAACCCCGGCCTTGCCAGCGCCGGCAGCGGCGACGTGCTGACCGGCATGCTCGCCGCCCTGCTCGCCCAGCACTGGCCGCCCCTCGAGGCCCTGCTCGCGGCGGTGCATCTGCACGGCGCCGCCGCCGACGCCTGCGTTGCCGCCGGACAGGGGTCGATTGGGCCAATCGGCCTGACCGCCGGCGAGCTCATCGATCCCGCACGCCGCATCCTCAACGAATGGACCTGCCCATGACCATCCCGCCCGATCTCGCCACCGAAATCGAACGCAACGTGCAGGCCGCCCTGGCCGAGGACATCGGCAGCGGCGACCTGACCGCCCTGCTCGCGCCCGCGGCGCGGCCCGCGACCGGCGCCGTCATCAGCCGCGAGGACGCCGTGCTGTGCGGCACGGCCTGGTTCGACGCCTGCCTGCGTCAGCTCGATCCCGTCGCGCGCATCGCCTGGCAGGCCCGCGACGGCGACCGCATCGCCGCCGGTCAAGTGCTCTGCACCATTGCCGCCGACACGCGCGCGCTGCTCACCGGCGAGCGCAGCGCGCTCAATTTCCTCCAATTGCTGTCCGGCACCGCCACGCAGACGCGCCGCTATGTGGACGCCGTCGCCGGCACGCGCGCGCAAATCGTCGACACGCGCAAGACGCTGCCCGGCCTGCGCCGGGCGCAGAAATACGCCGTCACCTGCGGCGGCGGCACCAACCACCGCATCGGCCTCTATGACGGAATCCTGATCAAGGAAAACCACATCATCGCCTGCGGCGGCGTCTCGGCCGCCCTCGAACGCGCGCGTGCGATCGCCCCCCCTGGCGTCTTCATCCAGATCGAGGTCGAGACGCTCGAACAACTGGCGGAAGCCCTCGACGCCGGCGCCAGAATGATCCTCCTCGACAACATGGACCTGCGGCAGATGCGCCAGGCCGTCGGCCTCACCGCCGGCCGCGCCGCGCTCGAAGCCTCGGGCGGCGTGCGCCTCGACAGCGTGCGCGCCATCGCCGAGACGGGCGTCGACCGCATCTCGATCGGCACGCTGACCAAGGACGTGCGCGCCATCGATCTTTCGCTGCGGCACAGCGAAGACTGACTCTCTGCTAGAATCCGCGCCCTGCTGCACACCAC
>CAZPIE010000030.1:0-14546 GCA_964586275.1 uncultured Methyloversatilis sp.
CATCTGGTCGCGCATGAAGTTGCGCGCCTGGTAGTTGCGCACCCCCCACCAGTCGACGGTCCGGTTCGGCATGGCCAGCACGTCGTCGATACCGACGACGGAGGGTTCGCTTTTCATCAGCCAGTAGCGCATACGATTTCCTGTCGCGGGTTTTCAGATCAGTCCGATTTTGAGGTTTTGAATTGTCCGCTTTTTGGCGGGCGCCGTCTCACCAGCGCTGACTTTCAACCGCTGCTGCCCGAATGGCCCGGATTCGGCTATTCGCCATGGGACGCCGTTGAACGTATCATCATGGCTATGGCGTTGTATGCCAACTCCCTCAGGAGATCAAAATGAACACGATGACGATCGAATTGCCGGTCGAGGGTTTGCCCTCCCCGGCCGAATTGCCGAACAATTTTTCCGACGAGGCGCGCTATCTGTTGGCGTTGAAGCTGTTCGAACAGGGGCGGATTTCGTCCGGCAAGGCCGGGAGATTGGCCGGCATGGGCCGTGTTGAATTCCTGCTGGCCGCGAGTCGTGACGGCGTGCCCGTCGTCGACATGACCGATGAGGAAATAGCCGAGGAGTTCGCCGCGTGATGCTGGACCGCGCGGTCGTCAATGCCGGGCCGCTGGTGGCGCTGTCGTTGGCGGGAAGACTCGATCTGCTGCCTGCGTTGTTCCGGGAATTCTGGATACCCGAAGCGGTGTTCCGCGAAGTGGCCGTCGCCGGCCTCGGGCGACCCGGCGCGGCGGCCCTCAGCGATGCCGCATGGGCCGAGCGAGTACGGCCTGCCCCGGAACCCGACCCGCTGCTGATCGCCGAACTCGACCCCGGCGAAGCGGCGGTCATCAGCTTGGCGCGCGTCAGCATTCCCTGCATGGCGATCATTGACGAAAAGCGCGGACGACGCATCGCCCATCAGGTATACGGCTTGCCGGTGAAGGGTACGGCCGGACTGCTGGTGGAGGCCAAGCGGCGCGGCATGCTGAACGATTTGCGCTCGACACTGCTGGAGTTGAAGCGCGCCGGCTACTACCTCTCCGACGCCGTCATCGAAGGTGCTTGCAAGGCAGCCGAGTCGCACTGAAAAGTCGGCGCTGGCGGGATGGTGCATCAACGTCCATTAGCAGTCTGCCCAAAGTCCCACCCAGATTCCCACCCAAGACGCGATAGCTTCGCCTATGCACTCACCATGCGTGAGGCGGAAAGCCTGTGTTGATAAGGTTCTCGGCGGATACGCCGCAAGCTGCAAATCTTCATCAGCCAGTAGCGCATATTCCAGTGTGGCGGTGGACAAGACCCGGCGCATCGAGCAGAAGACGGATCCGTCCCTCAAGGGCTTGCGCTGGAAGCTGCTCAAAGACCGGGGCAGTCTCAGCCAGAGCGCGCAGGCCGATCTGGATACCCTGGTCACTCGGGCCACCACGAAGCGTACGGCGCCGGCGCGCCACCCGGCCGATTTCCGGCGCGCGGCGGTCGAAGCGGAACTCCGGCCGGGCGAAGATCGCCGTGCCCGCATGGCGGGACTGCAGCGCGGCGCGGGGCAGGGTGGTGGCCGCCTCGCGCGACTGCGGCGCACCATGCAGCCGGGTCGGGATGTGGAGGCATTCCTCCCCCGTGCGCCCCTGCAAGGCCTGGCGCAGCCTGGGGGCGACGTCGATCTGGTCAAGAAGGTCTTTCATGGCGATGCCCAGTGCGACGGGCATCGGCGACATCGGGCCGGCGAGGAAGGCGGTGTCGGGAAAAGTCGGCTGATTCGGAAAGCACAGCTTGGCCAGCTGCTCCATGAAGCGGCCCTTCAGCGCGGCCAGTTGCATCAGGGGATTGCACTCCATGTCGAATGGTAACTGTTAGGATGTTACCTGCGATGCTACGCCGAGAAGCGAGGCTGAGGGGTATTGCCCTTGAACACCTGGACGAGGGATTGGAAGAGATCGAAGTGCTGCTTTTGAAGTGTGGCGAGGTAGGATCGGATGGTGCAGAAGGACTGTGCGCCTGCGGTGGTGCGGAAGCATCCGGCGATCTTGTGCTTGACCTTTGGGATGCGGATGGCTTGTTCGGCGAGGATGTTCTCGGCAACCAGCGGATCGATCATGCGCTTGGCCCAGGCTTGTCCGCATTCCTCATGGACGAAGGTCGGTGCGCGCAAGTGATGGGCATCATACAGCGCATGGGCGCAGGTCAGTTCCCGGTACGAGGCCCAGCCGTCATGAACCAGCGTTCCCTTGAGCCGATACAGGAGACCGAAATCCGCAAAGGCGATCTTGCCCCGCTTGGCATGCAGTCCCAGCCAGGTCAGGGCGTCGGTGACTGCGGTATGCAACCAGTTGAGCTTGCCGGCGACGCGAAAGCCGCCTTCGCCGGCCAGGTGCCGCGACAGACGGGGACGGGCGGACGGATCTAGCTCCTGGGCATCAGCAAGCGCGGCGACACCTACCTGCGCACGCTGCTGATCCACGGCGCCCGCTCGGTGCTGACCCATGCCAGGGAACCCGGACCGTGGGTCACGGCATTACGCCAGCGCCGACCGCTGAATGTGGCGGTTGTCGCACTGGCCAACAAGATGGCGCGAACGATCTGGGCGATGCTCGCCCATGAACGGACGTACCAAAAGGAATTCGTCAGTCAGCCCACATAGGTGACGGACGGGTATATCAACCACTTTGAAGAAAGGAGTGGCCGCCGTAAAGGTTGCGCAAGGTCGATAACAGTGTGATGGCAAACAGGTCAGACCGTGACCCGCCAAGCCTGAATGTTTGTGTGGACTTCGAGTCCTCCAGGAGAGAATGAGGCGCGGGTCAGCGGATTCCATCAGGGCCAGCAGGCATCCGCCTGCACAACAGGCCGGATATAGAACTGCAGCCTATCTGTCCCAACACACCAAAATCGTCCTTGGCAAACGGGAGGCGTCCATATAGAAAAGCATGACCACAGAGAGCAGAAATCCGGAATTCGACAGCTTGTTCCCCGCCGTCAAGCTGGATCGGCGCGGCTTCGTCGCCACCGCGCTCGGCGTCGGCTTCGCACTGGCGGCCCAGCCGATCATGGCGCAGACTGCCATCCAGACCGACACGACCGGCCTGACCGCCGGCGAGATCAAGATCGGCAACCTGCCGGTCTATCGCGCCATGCCGGCCGGCGGCAAGAATTTGCCGACGATCCTCGTCGTCTCGGAGATCTTCGGCGTGCATGAATACATCGCCGACGTTTGCCGCCGCCTCGCCAAGCTCGGCTACCTGGCCATCGCGCCCGAACTGTTCTTCCGCTACGGCGACCCGCGCAAGTACACCTCCGTCGCCGACCTCTACGCGGCCGTCGTCGGCAAGGTGCCGGACAAGGAAGTGGCGGCCGACCTCGACGCCTGCGCCAATTGGGCGAAAAGCAATGGCGGCGACCCGGCGCGGCTGGGCATCACCGGCTTCTGCTGGGGCGGCCGCCAGACCTGGCTCTATGCCGCGCACAATCCCAACGTCAAGGCGGGAGTCGCCTGGTACGGCCGCATTGACGGCGAGGTCAACGACCGCACCCCGAAATGGCCGCTCGACCTCGCCGGCGAGATCAAGGGCGCCGTGCTCGGCCTCTACGGCGGCAAGGACCAGGGCATCCCGCTCGAGGACGTCGATTCGATGCAGATGGCGCTGAAGAAGGCCGGCGGCAAATCGCAGATCCACGTCTATCCCGACGCGCCGCACGCCTTCCACGCCGACTACCGGCCGACCTACCGCAAGGACGCGGCGGACGATGGCTGGAAGCGGCTGCAGGACTGGTTCAAGCAGCACGGAGTTTAAGAGTAGCGACTTTGCGGGATGGCGGTTGCCGTCCCGCCAGCGCCGACTTTTGCAGGCGGGAAACAAAGCCTTACAAATGGCCTGTCAGCGCTTGGGCGGGGCGGACGTTTTTTCTTCATGGAGGTAGCCATCATGAAGAAACTCGTCGCCGGATTGCTTGCCAGCCTGCTGCTGGCGAATTCCCTGCCCGCGCTGGCAGGCCCGTATGGCCATGACCGCCATTGGCGCGGCGGCTGGGAGGGTCCGCGCCACCACCATCGTCACCATCGGCATGGCGGTCACGCCGCACCGCTGGCCTGGGGCCTGGCGGGCCTGGCGCTGGGGGCCGTGATCTACTCGGTCGCCAGCCCGCCGGTCATCGTGGCGCCCGCCGTGGTGGCGCCCATGCCACGTCCGCCCGGCCGCATGGCCTACTACTGCGAAAGCTACCAGGCGTATTACCCGAACGTGCAGTATTGCCCGGAAGGCTGGCGCGCCTTGCCCGCATACTGATCTGTGACACAATGCCTCCGGTCGGCGATCGAACAGCGGCCGGCCGGAGGAGGAGTGGAATGCGGCGTGTCGTGCTCGCCCTGCTGGGCGGAGCAGTTTTGCTGGCGGCCTTGGTATTCTGGATCGGTGCGGGCGACGGCGGCTTTGCGGCCGGGCGCGGTGCACCGGCCGTTTTCGTCAGTGTTCTGGCGGTCGGTTTGCCGTTGCTCTACTCCTGCTGCCAGCGCGGCCTGTGGGAGGTCTGGCGCTTCGTGCTGCTCGGAGCCATCGGCGGCCTGTTGTGCGCCCTGCCGCTGTATGGCGGCCCCTATCTGTTCGGATTCCTGCTGCTGCTCTTCGTCGCTGCCGGCGCGGCTTGCGGCGGGCTGTTCTGGCTGGCGGCGATCTGGCGCAACCGCGCCCTGCTTTACCCGAAATCGATCACCCTGCCGGATGGCACTACCTACAAGGTGGCCTGCCGCGCGCTGCGACGTTAATCAAAATAGGTTCGCGCTTCCTCGAAGCGCGTCGCGAACCAGCCGGTGACGAGGCTGTCGGTGCGCACCTTGCCGTTGCTGTTCGGGGCGTGGATGAAGCGGCCGTCGCCGATGTAGATGCCGACATGCGAGCGCGGCCGGTTGCGCGTGTTGAAGAACACCAGGTCGCCGGGCCGGAGCTCCCCGCCATTCACCGGGCGGCCCTGCTTGGCGAGGTCGGCGGCGGAGCCCGTCAGCCGCAGGCCGGCGGCGTTCTCGAAGACGTAGCTGACCATGCCGCTGCAGTCGAGGCCGGCGTCGGGGTTCTTGCCGCCGAAGCGATAGCCGGTATCGACGAGGCCGAGCGCGAACAGCGCGATTGCGTGGCCGCGCGGGTCGTCGGGTCGGCCGCTGTCGGAAGCGGCGATGGGCGGGGCGGGCGGCTTCGTCAGGCTGCCGCAGCCGGCAACCAGCACCAGCAGGACGAAAGGTATCAGCAGGCGGGCGGGGCGCATGGGGCAATCCTATTCCGGTAGACTCCCGGGCTACCCGTGAAAAAAAGGAAGTCCGACCATGCAATTGTGCGTTCCGGAACTGTTGCGTCAACAGGCATTCATTGCCGGCGCCTGGGTGTCGGCCGACAGCGGCGCCAGCGTGGCGATCCGCAACCCGGCCACCGGCGAGCAACTGGCCGCCGTGCCCGACATGGGCGCGGCCGAAACCCGCCGCGCCATCGACGCCGCCAACGCCGCCTGGCCGGCCTGGCGCGCGCTGACCGCCAAGCAGCGCGGTGCGATCCTCAGAAAGTGGCACGATCTGATCGTCGCCCATGCCGACGACCTCGCGCTGCTGATGACCTCGGAGCAGGGTAAGCCGCTCGCCGAGGCGCGCGGCGAAGCGCTCTACGCCGCCAGCTTCGTCGAGTGGTTCGCCGAGGAGGCGAAGCGCACCTACGGCGACGTGATCCCGCAGACCATCGCCAACCAGCGCTTGCTGGTACTCAAGCAGCCGGTCGGCGTCGCCGCCGCGATCACGCCCTGGAACTTCCCCTGCGCGATGATCACGCGCAAGGTCGCTCCGGCTTTGGCCGCGGGCTGCCCGGTCGTGGTCAAGCCGGCCGAGCAGACGCCGCTGACCGCGCTGGCGCTCGCCCTGCTCGCCGAGCGCGCGGGATTTCCGGCGGGGGTGTTCAATCTCGTCACCGGGTCGGCGGCGAGCGCGCCGCTGATCGGCGGCGAGCTGACCGCGAACCCGACGGTGCGCAAGCTGTCCTTCACCGGCTCGACCGAAGTTGGCCGCCTGCTGATGGCGCAGTGCGCGCCGACGCTCAAGAAGATCTCGCTGGAACTCGGCGGCAACGCCCCCTTCATCGTCTTCGACGACGCGGACATTGACGCGGCGGTCGAGGGCGCGATGGCTTCGAAATACCGCAATGCCGGCCAGACCTGCATTTGCGCCAACCGCCTGCTGGTGCAGGACGGCGTCTATGAAGAGTTCGCGCAAAAGCTCGCCGCCAGGGTCGCCGCGCTCAAGGTCGGCGCCGGCACCGAGGACGGGGTGAACCAGGGACCGCTGATCGATGCGCAGGCGCTGGCGAAGGTCGAGGCGCACATCGCCGATGCCGTGGCGCTGGGCGCCCGCGTGCTCACCGGCGGCAAGCGCCACGCAAAGGGCGGTACCTTCTTCGAGCCGACCGTGCTGGCCGACGTGACCCCCGCGATGCGCTGCGCGCGCGAGGAAACCTTCGGTCCGGTCGCGCCGCTGTTCAGGTTCAAAGACGAAGCCGAGGCGATCGCGCTGGCCAATGCGACCGAGTATGGCCTTGCCGGCTATTTCTACGCGCGCGACCTCGGGCGCGTCTGGCGCGTCGCCGAGGCGCTCGAGTACGGCATGGTCGGCGTGAATGTCGGCCTGATCGCCAACGAGGTGGCGCCTTTCGGCGGCGTCAAGCAGTCGGGCATCGGCCGCGAGGGCTCGAAGTACGGCATCGAGGAATACCTCGAAACCAAGTACGTCTGCCTAGGACTCTGAGCGTTCGGCGACCGGCAGGATCCAGAAAAGTCGGCGCTGGCGGGACGGCAGCGGACCCGCCGGCAGTTCGCGTTCGAGGATCTCCATGGTCGCGCGGCCGACGTATTCTCCGGTCGTGTCGTCCATCTTGCTCGAATATTCGAGCGCGCGCAGGTAGGCGCGGCCGATCAGCCGTCCGAGCGGTTTCGGGTTGTAGAGCAGCTTCTTGATGATGAAGGGGTTGAGGGTCAGCGGATCGTAATTCGCCGGCAGATAGCCGTCGGCGATCAGCCGCTTCTCGACCGGCGTGTTGGGCTGCACGCCGACGAAGAAGATGAAGGGCAGCACCTTGTCGCGGCCGAACAGCGCGTAGAGTTCCTCGATGCGCGCCATCGAGGCGCGCAGGGTCGCGGGCGTCTCGCCCGGCGCGTTGAGCGGCAGGTAGAGCTTGACCATCAGGTCGGCGTGCGCGCCGGTCATCGCTTCCTTGAAGTAGCGGAAGGCGTCCATCTGCTGCTCGAGTTCGTAGCCGAGCGTCAGGCTCTCGATCATGTCCTGCGAGCCGGTGAAGGAGAGGTCGAGGCTTTCGAGGCCGCTGTCGAGCATCTTGCGCGCGATCGCCGGCGTCAGGTGGTTGAGACGCAGGTAGCCGGTCCAGCGCACCTTGACCTGGCGCGCCAGCATCTCGTCGAGGATCGCCTCGGCGTGGGCCATGCTGCGGCGGGTCGAGCAGAACTGGGCGTCGGTGAACCAGATGTGCCTGACGCCGTATTGCTTGTTGAGGACTTCGACCTCCTTGGCGACCTCGGCCGGATCGCGGTAGCGCTGCTGCGCCCCCTCGATCTTGTTGTAGAGGCAGAAATGGCACTGGAAGGGGCAGCCGCGCTTGGTATGCACACCGATGGAGGCGTTCGGGACATCGGGCCCCACGTACTGCCGGAAGGCCGGGAAGATCGATTCGATGTAGGGGAAGTCGACGGCGGTGAGCTGGCCGAGGTTGAAGTTTTCCTCGGCCGGACGATGGTGCACCTGCCCGCCGGTATCCTTGTAGAAGTGGTGACCGGCCGGAACCTCGCTGCCATCGACGATCGACAGCATGGCGTCCTCGCCCTCGCCGACGACGACGACGGTGTCGGTCGGGCAGCGCTCGGCGACGTAGCGGCCGAAGATCGAGACCGCCGTGCCGCCGACGACGAGCCGGGTCTTGGGCGACAGGCTGCGCACCAGCTTGAGGTAGCCGAGGTTGCGCAACCGCTGGCCGGCATAGTCGGCGATGATGCCGACCGCCTGCCAGGCCGCCTTGAGGCGCTTCCAGGGGTTGGGCGAATGGTCGAAGTTCATGACCACGTCGAGCGCATCGTTCTCCGGGTGCGGCCCGAAGGTCTGCATGTTGCGCCAGGAGAAGGCCACGACGTCGGGCTGCAGGGCGCGGATGCGGGCGACCAGTGCGGCCTTGCGCTCGCTGGGAGGAATCACGGCGAGATCGAGGATTTCCTGGCGGATGCCCGGCCGCTGCTTGTGGATGAAGTCGGCCAGATACACCACCCCGCCCGGCCAGATCTTCCAGACCGGCATGCGCACGTAGAGTACCGTACGGACTTGCAAAGTCATTGCAGCAGACTCCTCGGATTTCTTCGACGGCTACGAAGGATATATCAAGGCGGCCTTGGCGCCGATGCCGTTTCTTTATTGAGTGTTCAGGCGGCCTGATGGTCGCCAGGCCGGTTTCGCCGGCCCGAAACCGGCCTTGTTCCAGAACCGCCAGGCAACGAAGGCGCGTTTGCTCCAGCGCCAGAGGAAACGCCGGACGCCCGGCCGGACGGCCGCCAGCAGCGCGACGCCGCCGGCCACGACCTCCGGGTGGCGCGCGGCCCAGCGCGCGCCTGCCCTCAGCTTGTCACCGGCCGCGAAAAGCGGCATCAGCCCTTCCGCATGACGGGAAAGCGCCACGCGCTGGCTGGCGATTTCAAGCCGCAATCGCTGTTTTTCCAGCGCCAGTTCGATGGCATTCAAGACTGCCCATCCCCGGATTTCAATGCATCCTCGTCATGGCGCAATTCGGCAAGGCTGGCGGCGAACAGCCGCGAACCCCGCCGGTAAAGACGCAAGGCGGTGGCGCTCGCCACGGCGGCGGCGGCGAGGAAAAGGGCCGAGAAAATCCCCAGCGCCAACAACCGATGGGTATCCCACAGCAACACGGTGACGAACACGGCCAAGAAGGCGATGCCGACCACCCCCAGCAGTGTGGCTGCCATTCCCCAGAGCAACAGCCCCGCGACCCGCCCCACCTCCTCTTGCGATTCGACCTTCAGGAGCTCGAGGCGCGTCCTGACCAGCGCGACTCCGGTAGCTGCGAAGCCGCGCAGGGAGGAGAACAAACCGCCGGTCTGGGTCAACGCCGACCGATCAGCAGGCCGATGATCAGGCCGATGCCCGCGGCGATGCCCACCGAGCGCCAGGGATTGTCGTGAACATAGTCGTCGGCGGCCCGTCCCGCCCGCTTGGCCTTGTCGACCAAGGCGGCCTCGGCATCGGCGATGCGCAGCTTGGCGTCCGCCAGGCGGCTCTGGACCTTCGCGCGCAGGTCGGCAGCCTTGTCCCCGGCCTGGCTGGCGGTGGCCTTCAGCAACTCCTCCGCATCGGCGACCACCACCTTGAAGTCGGCTATCAGCTTGTCTTTGTTGACATCGGTCATTTCGGTCATCTTCATCTCCTGATATGTGACTGAGGCGTCACTCGAAACATTCTCGCACAGTTTTGCACAGGGCACCCATTACGAACTATGGCCACGCATATTCGATTGTCAAGGGGGCGTGGTCGGAAAAGCGCGCGGCCTTGTAGATTTCCGCGCGGCGGGCAAACGCGGCGAACTTCGGCGTGGCGAGCTGGTAGTCGATGCGCCAGCCGACGTTCTTCGCCCAGGCCTGCCCGCGGTTCGACCACCAGGTGTAGCCCGCCCCCTCGGCTTCCGGATGCAGCAGCCGATAAGCGTCGACCCAGCCCAGTTCGCCCGTCACCCGCGCGATCCAGTCGCGTTCCTCGGGCAGGAAGCCCGAATTCTTCTGGTTCGACTTCCAGTTCTTCAGATCCCTGGCGGTGGGTGCGATGTTCCAGTCGGCACAGATCACGAACTCCCGGCCGGTCGCCGCGGCTTCCTCGCGCAGGGCCTGCAGATGGGGGTGGAAGACGTCCATGAAGCGGAATTTGGCGGCCTGCCGTTCGGGCGAGGACGAGCCGGAGGGAACGTAGAGCGAGATCGCCGAAAAACCCGGCCAGTCGCAGCGCAGATAGCGGCCCTCGGCATCGAATTCCGCCACGCCGATGCTTGCGCTGACGCGCTCGGGCGGGCGTTTCGCATAGAGGCCGACGCCGCTGTAGCCTTTCTTTTCGGCGTAGTGGAAATAGCCCGCCATGCCGGACGGACTGCGCATTTCGGCCGACAGGTCGGCGGCCTGGGCCTTGAGTTCCTGGACGCAGACGATGTCGGCATCCTGGGCGATGAGCCAGTCCAGCCAGCCCTTCTTCACCGCCGCGCGGATGCCGTTGAGATTCAGTGTGACGATTTTCAGCATGTAGAATGACCCGCCATGAATGCAGCCGATTTTAGACGTGACTTCATCGCCTTCGCCTGCGCCAAGGGCGTCTTGCGTTTCGGCGAATTCAAGACCAAGGCGGGGCGCCTGTCACCCTATTTCTTCAATGCCGGCCTGTTCAACGACGGCGCATCGCTCGCAAAGCTCGCCGACTATTACGCGCAGGCCATCCTCGCTTCCGGCATCGCCTTCGACATGCTGTTCGGCCCGGCCTACAAGGGCATTCCCCTGGTCGCGGCGATCGCCATGAAGCTGGCCGAGCGCGGCCGGAACCTGCCCTTCGCCTTCAACCGCAAGGAAGCCAAGGATCACGGCGAGGGCGGCACGCTGATCGGCGCGCCGCTGGCCGGCCGCGTGCTGATCGTGGACGACGTGATCTCCGCCGGCACCTCGGTGCGCGAGTCCGTCGACATCATCCGCCATGCCGGCGCGACGCCCGCCGGGGTCGCCATCGCCATCGACCGTCAGGAGCGCGGCGCCGGCACGCTCTCGGCGGTGCAGGAAGCGGAACAGTCGTTGGGGATGCCGGTGGTCGCCGTCGCCCGGCTCACCGACGTGATCGACTACCTCGCCGGCCAGCCGGCGCTCGAACAGAACCTCGCGGCCGTGCGCCGCTATCGGGAGGCCTACGGTGTCGCTTAAATCCTTCCTCCTGCTGCCAGCCCTGCTGGCTTGCTTTTCCCTGCCCGCTGCCGCGCGCATCGTCTGTTGCGATGTGGACGGCAAGCGCACCTGCGGCGCCCCCCCGCCGATCCAGTGCGACAACCGTGCAAAAACGGTCTTCGGCAAGGGCGGGGTGGCGAAGGAAGTGGAAGCGCCGCTGACCGCCGAGCAGCGCGCGGCCCGCGATGCCGAGGCGGCGCGCAAGAAGGAAGAGGAAAAGCAGGCCGCCGAGCAGGCGCGCAAGGACCGCGCCCTGCTGGACAGCTACACCAGCGAGAAGGAGATCGATGCCGCGCGCGACCGCGCGATCGCCGACCTCGAGAAGAATGCCGAGCAGGCGAAGAACCGGCTCGAATCCGCACAGGCCAAGCAGAAGAAGCTGGAGCAGGAAAAGGAGTTCTACCTCAAGAAGCCGCTGCCGGCCCATCTCAAGAAGCAGCTCGAGGACAACGAGCGCGAAATCGCCACGCAGCAAAAAGCGCTGGCGCAGAAGGACGTCGACATCGCCGCGGTGCGCGAACGCTACGCGGCCGACAAGCAGCGCTACCTGCGGCTCAGCGGCAAGGCCGTCAAGAAGTAGCGCCCCCCGGGAAGCTCAGGCGCCCAGTTTCTTGCGCAGCAGATCATTGACCTGCTGCGGGTTGGCCTTGCCCTGGGTGGCCTTCATGATCTGGCCGACCAGCGCGTTGAAGGCCTTCTCCTTGCCGGCGCGGAATTCCTCGACCGATTTCCGGTTGGCCGCGAGTACCGCGTCGATGATCGGCTCGATGGCTGAGGCATCGGATACCTGCTTGAGGCCGCGTGCCTCGATGATCGCGTCGGCATCCTTGCCCGTGCCGTTCCAGAGGGCCTCGAAGACTTCCTTGGCCAGCTTCGACGACAGCGTTCCGTCGGCGATGCGTTTCACCATGCCGGCGAGCTGTGCGGCCGAGATCGGCGAAGCCTCGATGGGCATGTCGGTCTTGTTCAATCGCGCGGCGAGTTCGCCCATCATCCAGTTGGCGCAGAGTTTCGCCCGTTCCGTGCCGGCGGCGGCCACGGTGTCTTCGAAGAACTGCGCGCTGGCGCGCGTCGCGGCCAGCGTCGCGGCGTCGTAGGCCGACAAGCCGTAGTCGGCCTGGAAGCGTTGCTGCATCGCCTGCGGCAGTTCGGGCAATGTTGCCGCGACTTCGGCAATCCACTCCGGCTTGATTTCGAGCGGCAGCAGGTCGGGATCGGGGAAATAGCGGTAGTCGTGCGCGTCTTCCTTGCCGCGCATCGCGCGCGTCGCGCCCGTGTCGGGGTCGAACAGCACGGTGGCCTGCCGGATCTGGCGGCCTTCCTCGATCTCGTTGACCTGCCACTGGATCTCGTAGTCGATCGCCTGCTGCAGGAAGCGGAAGGAGTTGAGGTTCTTGATCTCGCGGCGCGTGCCGAGGGGCGCGCCAGGGCGGCGCACCGAGACGTTGGCGTCGCAGCGGAACGAGCCTTCCTGCATGTTGCCGTCGCAGATGCCGATCCAGGTGACGAGCGAGTGCAGCGCCTTCGCGTAGGCGACGGCTTCCGCGCTGGAACGCATGTCGGGTGCGGAGACGATCTCCAGCAGCGGGGTGCCGGCGCGGTTGAGGTCGATGCCGGTCTTGCCGTGAAAGTCCTCGTGCAGCGACTTGCCGGCGTCCTCCTCGAGATGGGCGCGCGTCAGGCGCACGGTCTTCTCCTGTGCCGTCTCGCCGGCGCCGACTCTGATCGTCAGCCCGCCGCCGCTAACCACGGGCAGTTCGAACTGGCTGATCTGGTAGCCCTTGGGCAGGTCGGGGTAGAAGTAGTTCTTGCGCGCGAAGACCGAGCGCGGGGCGATCTGCGCGCCGATGGCGAGGCCGAACTTGATCGCGCAGACGACCGCCTCGCGGTTGAGCACCGGCAGCACGCCGGGCAGGGCGATGTCGACCGCGCAGGCCTGGCGGTTCGGCTCGGCGCCGAAGGCCGTGCTCGCGCCGGAGAAGATCTTCGATTGCGTCTGCAGCTGGGCATGCGTTTCCAGCCCGATCACCACTTCCCAACTCATGCAACTTTCCTTTCAAGAAACACGAAGGGCCGCCCCGAGTGTTTCTTGGCCCCTTGAGGGGAGAAACGAGCGCAGCGAGTTTTTCGGGGTGGGCTCAAGTGCAACTGCCCTTCCGGCGATCGACCAGAATGGGCCAGAGATAATCGACCGCATCGCCGCCGCATTCGGCGCGGCAGTCGCGGAACGCGACGGTGACCTGATCGCCCTGTTCCCACAGGCTGACTTTGCAGGACGACTGTTGCGAGGCGAGCACCACGATCGGCAGGCTTTCGGTCTGGCGAAAATCGGCGAGACGGAACTGGCAAGTGCCGCGCTTCGGCACGTCGATGCGCGCCTCGAGCTGCTCCACGCGCGCTTCGTGGACGGCAAGGTCGAGCTTGCCGGCATAGCCGGTGTCGTCGCGGAAGCTGCAGCTGGTGCGGGCATTCAGCGCCTGCCCGGCGATCGGCTTGTGCCCGCGCCTGGCCAGCAAGGCCAGCGTTTCCTTCTTCAGTTCCGGCGTCTTCGGTGCCGCCTGCTGCTTTGGCGTGGCCGGCGCGGGCGCGGGTGCCGGCGCGGGTGGCGGCACTGTGGCGCAGCCCGCCAGCAGGACGAGCAGCGCCGCCGTTGTCAGCCGGGCGCGCATCATGGCCTGACGTGCCCGCGTGCGGGCTTGGTGGTTTCGGCCAGCGCCGCACGCACGCCATCCCAGAACTCGATGCGCGCGGCAATCGCCGCGCACCCGGCGCGGGCGGCAGCCTGCCGTTTGGCTGCACTGCCGCCGCAGAGCTTGTCGAGCAGCTGCAGCGAGAGCGGACCGTGGAATTCGTCGTCGAGATGGATGTGGCGATCCAGGTAGTAATGGAACAGCGGTGCCTTGTTCCGGGCGACGCCCATCTCGGCGAGCAGCTTGCGGAACATGCCAGGGATCACCTGCTCGCGGCCGAGCGCGAAGGCTGCGGCGACCACGTGGGGCTTGTCGCTGGCGATGAACCCGAATGTCTGCGCCATGAAGCGCCGCGCCGGCGCGGGAACGTCCCGGCGCGCGAGTGCTGCGTCGATGCCCTTGGTCCGCACGGTCTTCAGGAAGGCCAGTACCGGTTTCGTATCGGCGCCGATCTCTTCCATTGCGCCGATGTAGAGGTCGAAATGGCTGACGAAGGCCGGCTTGCCCTTGCGACCGGGCAGACCCTCGTCGGTTTCCTCGCCGAGGACGATTTCGTTGATGAAGCGTTGCATCTGCGTGACTTCGGGGTTGCGGGTCGGTAGCCAGGGCACGTCCGCGGGCGCCACATGGCGCTGCAGATACTTGAGCAGCGACATGAAATCCCAGACCGGAAAGGCGTGGTGTTCCATGAAGCGGCGCAGGCCGTCGAGGTTTCGCACTTCGAGGTAGATGGGATGATTGTCGAGACGTGCTTTCAGCCGGGTAATGCCGGTCAGGTGCTTGAGTTCCATGGCTTCTCTCACGATTGCGGCATCCGCAGATGCCAGTCGGTGGCGCACTGGTAGCGGTGGGCGACGCCCAGCATCTGCG
>CAZPIE010000031.1:0-14513 GCA_964586275.1 uncultured Methyloversatilis sp.
AGCTTGCTCTTTTTCTTCGGCACTTCGCCTTCGGCGGGTGCTTGGGTCTTCTTGGCTTCAGCCATCGGTCGCTCCTGTCCGCATTATTCGGTTTCAGGCAAATACATCGACAAGTCCGCGTCCTCCCTTGAGGCCAGAAGTTGTCGCCAGGCTGCCTGAGCTAATCGGGGATATTGCCGCATCCCCAAGCTTCGCGCGGGCAGGGTCAAAGCCTGAATTATCCCCGTGTTTTTCCTGCTGCGCCCATTGGCGGGCGTTCTCGGCGCCGACCTGGGCTTGCCCCAGCTGGATGCCGGCATCGGCGAGGATTTCGCGCAGCCTCGGCAGCGCGGCTTCCAATGCCTCGCGCACCACCGGGTTGTTCGACGCAAAACTGGCGGTTGCCTGATCGCCCTTGACGGTGAGGCTGATTTCGACGCGGCCCATCTGCGGCGGGGTCAGCACCAGTTCGGCGCGGCTTTCCGAACGGTTGGCCAGCCAGGCGATCCGGTTGCCGATTTCCTCGGTCCAGCCGGGAGCGCCGACGGGCTGGGGAATGACGGGCGCCGCCTCCTGACTCGCCACCCTGCCGGGAGCGGCCTGGGCAACGATGTTCTGCACTGCGGCCGCCGTCGTGCCCGGTGCATGCGGCGCTTCCTTGCTGGCCGCGATGGCCGCGCCGAGCTGCGCGGAAAATTCGCGCCCGACGGAAGCTTCCTTGGCGGGCTCGCCATTGCCGGCAATGGCGTTGGGGAGCGCTTCGGCAGTCTTCTCGGCGCCGACTGGCCGAGTCTGCGGGTTGGAGAGGGAGCCGTGGGCTTGACCTTGCGCGGACGGATTTGCGGCAGATATTGCCGGCGCACCCAGAGGCGCGCTTGCCGTCGGCAATGACGCCGGCGCGGTGGCGGGTGTGGTTGTTTGTGCGAGTCCCAAAGCCTCGATGAAAGGCAGCAGGGCGGCCAGGTCATCGGAGGGGGCATTGTCCGCTGCAGGCGGGTCGGGCATCTGGCCGACATCAAGCTCGACCGTCAATTGTTTGCCAAGCAGGTGCTGGAAATGGGCCGCGAACAGGTCGGTTGCGGCATCCGTCCCCGTCCCCGTCTCCGCGTTGCCGGGAAACAGTTTTGCCGCAAGCGCGGTCGGGCCGGGGGGCAGGCTGGCGGAAGCGGGTGTTGCGGACATCGGTTATTCCTTGCGCTGAGTAATTGCCAGAAATATGCAAGGACTATGCCAATAGCTGCGCTACTCTTCCTTTCCGACCTTGTCCAGGAATCTTGCCGCGTGTTCGTCCGCCTGCTTCTGCTCGTGCCGCGACGCTTCATAGGCGATGCGCGCGCGAAAACGCTGCGCCAGCGTGTCGTAGGCCTTGAGCTTGCCACGCTTGTCGAGCCAGTTTTTCTGGCCGGCCGCGGTACGTTGCTTTGCCGAGTTGGCCATCGTGCGCGCCTGCTCGACCGCCTCGTCGAGTTTGGCGAGAAAAGTCCGATAGTTGTGCCAGCTGCCGGGATCCAGTCCCCTGCCCGCGGCTTCCAGAAACAGCGCGTGATATTCCTGACGATACTGGACGAGCAACTGGAGGCGCGCCTCGTCCTGCCGCTCTCCGGCGATCAGCTGGCCTAGCTGACGCGTGGCCTGATCGAGACGCAGACTGGAAAGATCCTGCAGGGATTGCAGATTGAAGCGCTTGTCCATCGTTCAAGTATAGACAGATCGTCGGTGCTCAAGAAACACGAAGGGCCGCCCCGAGTGTTTCTTGGCCCCTTGAGGGGAGAAACGAGCGAAGCGAGTTTTTCGGGGTGGGCTCATGATGCCTCCGGCAACAGGGCATTGAGCGCGAACAGGCTTTGCTCGACATTGGCGTGCTCCTCGATGCCTTGCTGCAAAAAGGCCTCCATCGGCGCATGCACCTCGATGGCGCGGTCGAGGACCGGGTCGGAGCCCGGCACGTAGGCGCCGACCGACAACAGGTCGCGGGCGCGCTGGTAACGCGAATAGAGCTGCTTGAAGCGGCGCACCCGGTCGAGATGGGCGGGCGTGATCAGGCTGGTCATCGTGCGCGAGATCGATTGCTCGATGTCGATGGCCGGATAGTGACCGGCATCCGCCAGGGCGCGATTCAGGACGATGTGGCCGTCGAGAATCGCGCGCGCCGCGTCGGCGATCGGGTCCTGCTGGTCGTCGCCCTCGGTCAGCACGGTATAGAAGGCGGTGATCGAGCCGCCGTCGGCCAGGCCGTTGCCGGCGCGTTCGACCAGTTGCGGCAGGCGCGCGAACACGCTCGGCGGATAACCGCGCGTGACCGGAGGCTCGCCGACGGCCAGGGAAATCTCGCGCTGGGCCATCGCGTAGCGGGTCAGCGAGTCCATGATCAGCAGGACATGCTTGCCTTGGTCGCGGAAATATTCGGCGATCGAGGTGGCGTAGGACGCGCCCTGCAAGCGCATCAGCGGACTGACGTCCGCCGGGGCGGCGACGACGACCGAACGCTTGAGGCCCTCATCGCCGAGGTTTTGCTCGATGAACTCCTTGACTTCGCGGCCGCGCTCGCCGATCAGCCCGACGACGATGATGTCCGCGGCGGTATAGCGCGCCATCATGCCCAGCAGCACGCTCTTGCCGACGCCGGAACCGGCGAACAGGCCCATCCGCTGCCCGCGGCCGATCGTCAGCAGCGTATTGATGCTGCGGATGCCGACATCGAGCGTCTGGGCGATCGGGGCGCGCTGCAGGGGGTTGAACGGCCGGCCGATGAGCGAGCGCGCCGGTTTGCTGTCGAGCGGGCCGAGCTTGTCGAGCGGCCGGCCGTTGCCATCCACGACGCGCCCCAGCAATTGCTCGCCGACGGGCAAATGCTTGGCCCGGTCGAAGGCGCGGCGAAGAGGTTGCGGACCCTGGCCGATCTTCGGCGGCGGCGGGGGAATCTCCAGCGGCGTGACATGCGAACCCGGCGCGAGGCCGTACACGTCCTCGGTCGGCATCATGTAGAGACGCTCGCCGGCGAACCCGACCACCTCGGCCTCGATCATGCCGTCGCCCGGTACGTGGACGCGGCAGCTCGAACCCAGCGGCAGCTTGAGGCCGGAGGCTTCCATCACCAGGCCGCTGATGCGCGTGAGCCGCCCGCTGGTCTGGAAGGGGACGACCTCCGCCAGTTGCTTGCGGGCGCCGGCGAGCAGGTCGCGCCAAGCTGCGCAGTGCGGCGACATGCTAAGCGCCGGTTTCCCAGGCGGAGGCAATGCCAAGACTTTCGATGACCCGGCGCCAGCGCGTGGCGGTGCTGGCATCGATCTGGCTGCCGCCGGCTTCCAGCAGGCAATCGCCGCGCTTGAGCGTGGGCTCCTCGAGAATCCGGTGCCCGGCATGGGCGAGGACATCGCCCTGATAGGAACGCACGAGCGACGCGTCTTCGGGATTGAGATGAATCGCGACATGCTGGTGCGGCAGATGCTTCAATGCCTCATTGACGACCGCGAGGATCGTTTCGGGACGCTCGGCAATTTCCTTGCGCAGCACCTGGCGGGCAATCTCCACGGCCAGGGCGAGCAGTTCGTCGGCAACCTGCTGGTCGAACTCCTGCAGGGCCTGGTCGAGCTCGTTCGCCGCTTTCCCGATGCGGGCGGCTTCTTCCTTTGCCGCAGTCTGTCCGGCGGCATAGCCATCGCGCTTGCCGATCTGGTAGCCGGAGTCGTAGCCCGCCTGATAACCCTCTTTCTGCGCTTCGGCGCAGAGCCGCTCGATTTCGGCGCGATCGAGAGGGACGTTCGTCTTTTCGGCAGCGGCGGCGTGGATCGCCGCGCCGTTGGCCGCGACCATCGTGCCGTTGTCGAAGCTGGCGAGTTCCCAGCGTTCCCAGGCGGTAAGCTTGCTCATATCATCTGGTCTTCGGCGCCCTTGCCGCCGAGCTGGATCTGGCCTTCGTCGGCGAGACGGCGCGCGATCTTGATGATCTCCTTCTGCTCGGCCTCGACCTCGGAAAGCCGCACCGGCCCTTTCGATTCGAGGTCTTCCTTGAGCATCTCGGCGGCGCGCTGCGACATGTTCTTGAAGATCTTTTCGCGCAGCTCGGGCGAGGCGCCCTTGAGCGCGAGGATCAGCGAATCGGACTGGATTTCGCGCAGCAGCAGCTGGATGCCGCGATCGTCGACTTCCAACAGGTTCTCGAAGACGAACATCTCGTCGAGGATCTTCTGCGCGAGGTCGGGATCGTATTCCCGCACGTTGTCGATGATCGAGGTTTCCGCCGCCTGGCCGACGAAGTTGAGGATCTCGGCCGCGTGGCGGATGCCGCCCATCGCGGCCTTCTTCACGCTGGCCGAGGCGCCGGCCATCATGCGCGCCATCGCCTCGTTGAGCTCGCGCAGGGCGATCGGCTGCACGCCGTCGAGCGTGGCGATGCGCAGCAGCACGTCGTTGCGCAGCCGCTCGGTGAATAGCTTGAGGATCTCGCCGGCATGGTCGTATTCGAGATGCACGAGGATGGTGGCGATGATCTGCGGATGTTCGTTCTTGATCAGGTCGGCCACCGTCGCGGCGTCCATCCACTTCAGGCTCTCGATGCCGGCGGTGTCGCTGCCCTGCAGGATGCGGCCGATCAGGTTGGCGGCCTTGTCGTCGCCGAGCGCCTTGGTCAGCATGGCGCGGATCATGTTTTCGTCGGCCGAGAGCCCGGCGCCCTTGGCGGTATGCGCCTCGACTTCCTCGATCAGCTGCTCGACCTTCTCGCGCGGCACCGACTTGATGGCCGCCATGGCATGGCCGAGCTTCTGCACCTCGCGCGGACCGAGGTGCTTGAGCACTTCCGCCGCCGCGTCCTCGCCCAGCGAGAGCAGCAGCATGGCGCTTTTTTCGAGGCCTTCCTCAGGTGCCGCTGCCACTCATCCACTCCCTGATCAGTTCGGCGATCAGCTTGGGCTCCTGCTGCGCGGTATCGCGCGCCGCCTTCAGCTTGTCTTCGAAACTGCGGCCCTGCTGGACGTCGGTATGGACGATTTCCGCGGCGCCGGCGACTGCGGCGGCCGCCTCGCGTTCCGCTTCGGCGCGCTGGGCGGCGGCGGCGGCGAACATCTCGAACACCGGCTTGAGCAGCTTGATCCAGACCAGCCAGGCGACGAGCGCGAAGATCAGGTATTGCGCGGCTTCCTTGGCGAAAGCGATCGTCGCGGCGTCTTTCCAGAGCGGCGTGTCGGGAATGGCTTCGGGCTCGCTCTGCACGAAGCTGGCCGCTGCGACATTGATCGTGTCGCCGCGTTTTTCGCTGAAGCCGACCGCTTCGCGCACGAGGTCATTGACGCGCTGGAGTTCTTCGGCAGTCGGCGGCGTCGCCTTGCCGGGCTTGCCGTCGCTGCCGAGCGGACGCTTGTGATTGACGGCGACGGCCACCGAGATGCGCTTGACGCCGCCCGGCGTGCCGCGCGTGTGGCGCACGGTCTTGTCGAGCTCGTAGTTGATCGTGGCATTGCGCGTGAAGTTGCCGGCGCCGCCCGCGCCGCCCGCCGCGCCGCCCACTTGCGGATTGGTGATCGGCGCGGTGGCGGGGACCGGGGCCTGATTCGTCAGCGCTCCCGGCACGCCCAGGGCTGGCGGCGAGCCCGTGCCGGTTTCGGCGGTCTGCTGGCTGCGGATCGCGGTGTCGGGCGCGGGATTGGGGAGGTAGCTTTCCTCGACCTGGTCGACCTGGTTGAAGTCGATCTCGGCCGTGACCTGGGTGCGGAAATTGCCCTTGCCGAGCAGCGGTTCGAGAATCGTCTCGACGCGCCTGACGTACTGCGCTTCGACTTCCTTGACGTAGCCGAGCTGGCCCGGATTGAGATTGTCGCTCCCGAGGCCGTCCTGACGCTGCGAGATCAGCTTGCCGTCCTGGTCGATCACGCTGACATTGGCGGGGGAGAGCTGCGGTACGGAGGAGGACACCAGATGAACAATGCCGGCGACCTGCGCGGGATCGAGCGTGCGGCCCGGCTGGAGGCTCACCAATACCGATGCCGAAGGCTTCAGTTCGTCGCGCAGGAAGGCGGTCTGCTTGGGGATGGCCAGATGCACGCGCGCGGCGCGCACGGCGCCGAGCGTCTGGATCGAACGCGCAAGCTCGCCTTCGAGGCCGCGCTGGTAATTCACCTGCTCGGCAAACTGGCTGGTGCCGAGTTTCTGGTTTTCCATCAGCTCGAAGCCGACCAGCCCGCCCTTGGGCAGGCCCTGCGAGGCCAGCTGCAGGCGGGCGTCATGCACCTTGTCGACGGGCACGAGGATCGCCCCGCCGCCGGCGGAATGCTTGTAGGGGATGTTCCGTTGCTGCAGGGCGGCGATGATCTGACCGCCATCCTGGTCGGAGAGGTTGGAGAACAGCACGCCGTAGGGCGGTTCCCTGGACCACAGCCAGGCGCCGACGAGCAGCGCGATCGCGAACGCGACCATCGCCATCGCCGTGAGCTTCTGGCGGGCGTTGAGTTGGGAAAGGGCCCCGAGGTTGAAGGGGAGGGTCGGCGCTGCGCTTGCCTGGTTTGCCATATGCGCTGAAAGTTGTCCGCTGAAAGTGCTCCGAAAGTCGCTGTCGGATTGTGGCTTGGGCTAGCAAGACGGGTTCCCGCAAGCAGCGGCAAAAATTGCCGCCAATTCGGCTAATGTTCTGGCCCTATTCGCCGGATTGCCGAAGCCGACTATTTGCGAACATCCTGCCGATGAATTCCCCGCTCCCTGCCGCCAGCGAAATTCCGCTGGATCCCGAACGCCTCGCCGAGGCTTTCCGCCTGTTCAACCAGGTGTCGGAGGAGCTGGCGACGGCCTATGGCGCGCTGGAGCGGCAAGTCGAGGCGCTGACGGCCGAGCTGGCCGCCGCGAATGCCGAGGCGCAGCGCCTGCGCGAGGAAGCCGAGCGCAACAAGCGCCTGACGGCGATGGGGGAGATGGCCGCGCAGCTCGCCCACCAGCTGCGCACGCCGCTGGCCGCCGCGCTGCTCTACGCCGGCAATCTGGAAAACCCCGATCTGCCGGAAGCCAGCCGCGTCGGCATCGCCCGGAAAATTGTCGACCGGCTCAAGCACCTCGAGCGCCTGATCCAGGACATGCTGCTGTTCGCGCGCGGCGAGGCGCTCGGGCGCGAAGCCTTCGAGGTCGCCGACCTACTCGGCGAGCTCGCGCAAACCTTCGAGCCGCTCGCGCGCGCGCGCGGGGTCGCGTTCGAACTGACGGCCGGGCCGGCCGGCCTGGCGATCGTCGGGAACCGCAAGGCCATTGCCGGCGCGCTGACCAACCTGATCGAGAATGCGCTGCAGGCAGTGGCGGAATCTCCTTCTCCGAAAGTCCGCCTTGGCGTGACGGCATCCGCCGAGCAACTGGCTTTCGGCATCCGCGACAACGGCCGCGGCATGGCGCCGGATATCGTCGCGCGCCTGTTCGAGCCCTTCTTCACCACGCGTGCCGAAGGCACCGGTCTCGGGCTGGCGATCGCGCGCGGCGTGGCGCGCGCGCACGGCGGCGGCATCGACGTGAGCTCGGCGCCCGGCGCCGGCGCCGAATTCATCCTTACCGTCAGTCGCGGCAGCGCTGACGCCCCCCCCCCGGAGTCCGCCTGATGGCAAGAACCGCAATGAACATCCTGGTCGTCGAGGACGACGAAGCCCTGCGCGACGCGCTGCTGATCACGCTCGAAGCCGCCGGCCATCGGGCCAGCGGTGCGGACGGCGGCCCGGCGGCGCTCGCCCTGATCGAGCGCCAGGCATTCCACATGGTCGTCTCCGACCTGCGCATGAGCCCGATGGACGGCCTGCAGCTGCTCGGCGAACTGCGCCAGCGCAAGCCCGGCCTGCCGGTGCTGCTGATGACGGCCTTCGGCGACGTCGACAAGGCCGTGGCGGCGATGCGCGGCGGCGCCTGCGACTTCATGCTGAAACCTTTCGAGCCCAAGGCGCTGCTCGACCAGATCGAGCGTTACGCGATCCCGCCCGTGGCCGAAGGCGTGATCGCGGCAGACCCGCGCTCGCGTGAAATCCTGCTGCTCGCCGCGCGCGTGGCGAAAACCGACGCCACGGTGCTGCTGACCGGCGAATCGGGCACCGGCAAGGAAGTGTTCGCGCGCTACATCCACGACCAGTCGCAGCGCAGCAAGGGCCCTTTCGTCGCGATCAACTGCGCGGCGATCCCCGACAACCTGCTCGAAGCCACCTTGTTCGGACATGAAAAGGGCGCCTTCACCGGCGCGCAGAACGCCCAGGCCGGCAAATTCGAGCAGGCCGACAAAGGGACGCTGCTGCTCGACGAAATTTCGGAAATGCCGCTGGCCTTGCAGGCCAAGCTGCTGCGCGTGCTGCAGGAACGCGAAGTGGAGCGCGTCGGCGGCAAGAAGCCCACGCCCGTCGACATCCGCGTGCTGGCGACCTCGAACCGCGACATGGCGGCCGAAGTCGCGGCGGGGCGTTTCCGCGAAGACCTGTTCTATAGACTCAACGTGTTCCCACTGGCGATTCCGGCCTTGCGCGAGCGTCCGGGCGACATCGTGCCGCTGGCCCGGCACTTCCTCGCCATGCATGGCGCGCGGCTGGGACGCACGGCGCGGATCGGCCCCGGCGCGGCGGCAAAACTTGCCGCCCACCCGTGGCCGGGCAATGTGCGCGAACTCGAGAACGTCATGCAGCGCGCGCTGATCCTCGCGCCCGGCGAGGTCGTCGAGGCCGAACATCTGCTGCTGACAGCGGCCCCTGCCGGGGCGCTTCCCGTGCCGGCCAGTGCCGTTCCGCCAGCGCCGACTTTTGCGGCACAAGCGCCACAACCCCTTGTTTCACCTGGATCTCCGGCCAACATGAGGGACCTGGAGCGCCAGCACATCCTCGAAACGCTGGCCAAGGTCGGCGGCTCGCGCAAGAAGGCCATCGAACTGCTCGGCATCTCCGAACGCAGCCTGCGCTACAAACTGGCGCAGTACCGCGACGAGGGTTTCCTCCAGGGGAGTGAAAAGGACTAGCAAGCCGGCACAGGCTTTGCTATAAACCCGGCATGGCTATTGACACCAGCAACCTCGAACAGATGCTCGCCCAACTGCGTGCCGCCAGTGCGGTCGCGCAGGGCAAGTCGCCGACCGCGGCGCAGGGCGCCGGCGGCGCCGACTTCGGCCAGGCGCTCAAGGCCGCTATCGACCAGGTGAATGCCGCGCAACAGCAGGCGCGGCAGATCCAGAACGAGTTCGTCGCCGGCAACGAGAACGTCAATCTGCAGGACGTGATGATCAACCTGCAGAAGGCCAGCCTGTCCTTCCAGCAGATGGTGCAGGTCAGGAACAAGCTCGTCACGGCCTATCAGGACGTGATGAGCATGCCGGTCTGACGGCCGGCTAGAGCCCGAGTCCGGTTTCCCGCGCCTTTCGTGCGCGTTCCACCTTGACGATGTAGCGCTGGATCAGCGTGGCCATCGGCCCAGGCAGATCGACGAATGCGCAACCCGCGCGCCTGATGCGGGCACCGCTTTTCAGAGCGATCTCGAAAACCGTGCATACCTTGATCGTGCAGATGACGATGCCGGCCTCGGGGAGTTCGATGCGGCAGTCCGGCAGTTGCAACTGCGGGGCGAAGGGCACATCTTCGGGCGGCGCGGCAATGCCGATGCCGCCCCCGCTGATGTCGAAGACGGGCGCTTCGTACAGCGTTTCGCCGCCTCCCGCCAATGGCAGGGGCATGCGGCATTTGAGGGGGCGGGCGACCGGCGTGGTGAGCCGGTAAAACTCCCGCCGCTGCAGGCGCAGCAGCTCCTGCGGCAAGGCGCAGAGAAACGCGGGGCGTTTGTCGTGGCTGATCGGCGTGAAGTCGCCGACCAGGAACTGGATGCGCACCTTGTCGAGCAGGGCGACGCAGTAGTGCCTGCCGGCTGCCGCCGCCCGGCGGTTGATCTCCTCGTCCGGCCCCACGTCGAAAACCAGGCGATCCTGCAAGATCTCCACCAGCATCGTCAGCAGCATGTCCCGGCCTTCGTTGCAGAAGACGGTGATCTGCGCCTTGCGGTCCCGCAAGCCGCGCAGCACCATCAGCACTTCGCCGGGCGTGCGCAGCATGTATTTGTCGTATTCACCCGCGGCGAGGGGCGGCAGGGTCCGCGGGTTCGCAGGGTTTGGCGGAGCGGGCGGGGTTTCGGTCGTCATGGCTGGATTCGGCGCGACCGATTTTATGACATTACGGCAGGCTGAGCGGTGGCGGCGCCTCGTTGCTGCCTTGCTGCTCGACGCGATAGAGCCAGGCCAGCAGTTCGGCCACGGCGATGTAGAGCGCCGGGGGAATGCGGTCGTCGAGGTCGACCTGCGCGAGCAGGGTGACGAGTTCCGGCGATTCGTGCACGTACACCCCATGGGCCCTGGCGCGCGCGATGATCTCCTCGGCGATCAAGCCGCGGCCCTTGGCGACGACGCGCGGCGCCTGGTCGCCGGGGGCGTATTTGAGGGCGACGGCCAGTCCCTGTTTATCCTTGCCCGGCAGGGTGCTCATTCTCGAATCTCACCTTGAGGTCGAGCAGCGGCACGCCCGCGGCGGAGAGCGCTTCGACCAGAGCCGGCGCGGCGGCGCGCAGGTCGTTGGCGCTGCTGTCCGACGGTGTGGCCAGCACGACCCGCACGCCGTTTGCCGCGAGCCGCAGGTCGGCATCGACACGCCCGAGCCGCGGCGTGGTCAGCGACAGCGCGGTGCGCCACCGGGCTTCCTCGTCGCCGCTGCCGTCGGGCGCGCGCTCGCCGTTCCATTCGATTTCCCAGTCCAGCGACTGGCGCGGCCAGACTTCGCCATGCCAGACCATGCGGCTCGTGGCTGCCGCTTCGAGCTGTTGTTGCACCAGCGCTCGCAGGTCGTCGGGCACCGGACGGACCGCGGCGGGCGCCGCGGTTTCCGGGCCGCGCAGCGCGCCGGCGGGCGCCGTCCCGCCAGCGCCGACTTTCTCGGCGGCGGCGTGCTGGAAGGCGGCAGGCGCGGAACGCTGGCCCTGCGGCTCCTGGAGCAGTTGGGCGAGCGGCAGCCGGCCATTGACCCATTGCGCCTGATGCGCTTCGTAGAACAGGCCGCTTTGCGCCACGGCCTTGCCCAGTGCGGACGCCAGCAGCGCCGCGGCATTCTGCGCCTGGGGCGGCTGCGCCAGCAGCGGCTGGCCGCGGTTCAATAGCGCCGGCGGCGGCGCTTCGCCTTCGGCCGGCAACAGTTGCCCGATGAGGCGCGCGGCCGCGCTGAACTTCGCGAAAGGGTAGGGGGCGGAACTGCCCGCCGGGGTATTGCCGCCCTCGGCCTGTCGGGCGATGATCACCCGGCCGGCGCGATCCACGACGACCAGTTCGAGTTCGTCGCCGGCCTTGGCGCCTTCGGGCAATTGCAGCGTCAGCTGCTTGCCGGCGACCAGTGCGCGATAGGTGTTGTCCGGCAGGACTTCGCGGATCTGCGCCGTAAACGTCTGGCCGCGCTGCATGGCCGGCAATTCGCCGGGAATGCCGCGCAGCGGCTGCAGCGGCTGCACCGGCGCGCGCAATTCGCTTTCCACCTGCGCACGCAGGCGGATGGCGGCATCGGGGGGAACGAGGACCATGGGTTTTCGGCCGGGGAATCGCTAGCGCGATCGGCGGCGCCCGGTTTCCGGATCAGAGTCCGGCGCTACCGGTACCGTAGGCCTGGTCGACCTGGCGCTTGCGCACGTTGCCGGTCAGGAAGCGCCGTACCTGCTCCATCCAGGGCTCGGTATGGCGGCGCACCTCCGCGTCGTCCCTGAGAATCTGCTGGATCAGGGCGCGCTTCTTTTCGGCTTCGAAGGCATCGATCGTGCCGCCCTCGGACTCATTGACCAGAGTCTCGCGCAAGCCGGCGACGGAACGCTCGAGATCGATCAACTGTTCCCAGTCGTTGGCGCGGGCCGCGTCCACCATGCGGGCGGAGAGGGCGCACATCTGTTCGTAGATCTCGATCTGGGCAGGCATCGTCAGCATGGTAGCCATCACCCGAGCTTTTTGCTGGCGGAAACAACGGCCGGATCGCCGGCTATTTCCTGCCACGCGCTTTTCAGTTCCGAGAGCAGGTTCGAAGCCTCCTTCAGTGCCGCTTCGTCGTTGCGCAGGTTGCCATGCAGCAACCGGTCGCAAATGTAGTCGTAGAGCGCCGCGAGCCGAGGCGCGAGTTCGCCTCCGGCGCTGAAATCGAGGCTTGCTTTCAGGCCGTTGGCGACGATGTCGATCGCCTTTGAAACAGACTCGCCTTTGGTTGCAATTTTGCCTTCTTGCAGCGCGCGAATGGCGGTAGCGATCGACAGCAGCGCACCTTCGAACAGCATCAGGATCAGCTTGTGCGGACTGGCCGCCATCACGCCGGTTTCCACGCCGACCTTGCTGTATGCTTGCGTAGCCGAATAGCCGGTTGCGAACATGGTGACTCCCCGTTATTTGCTGCTGGCGGCGCCAGGCAGGGCAGCCAGTTGCTGCGTCAGGTAGGTGCTCGTCTGGTTCATGCTGGCGATCAGCGTATCCAGCCGCGAGAACTGTGCGCGATAGCGCTTCTCGATCTGTTCCAGGCGCAGGTTCAGCGCATCGGCGCGCCGCTGCAGATCCTTGATCGAGGCGTTGATGCCGTCGGTGCGGCTGGCGATCAGGCCGCTCGTGCCGACGATGCCATCGAGCATCGTGCCCAAGCGCACCGCGATGCCCTCGTTGCCCGTGGCGGTCTGGGAGAAGAGGGCGGCGACATCCTTGCCCGGATCGGCGATGGCCGCCGATAACTTGCTGCTGTCGACGGCGAGCGCGCCATCCTTCTGCACCGTGATGCCGATATCCGACAGCCGCGAAATGCCGCCGGCGATGCCGGAAACGGCGGTCGATACCAGGTTGCTCAACTGCGACTGGATCGAGCGTGCCGTGCTGTCGCCGGTGAGCACCGATGCCTTCTTGTTCGCGGCGTCGTAGGCGGTCATCGTCTTGATGCTGCCAATGGCGTCGTTGTAGGCCTTGACGAAGGCATTGACGGCGCTGGCGACCGCGCCGGTATTGTTCGACACGGTCACGCGGGTGTTGCTGGCTTCCTTGAGCAGATTGAGCGTAACCCCCGCGATGGCGTCGGTCGGGGTGTTGGTGGAGCGCGTCATCGCGATGCCATTGACGCTGAATACGGCAGCTGTGGCGGCTTGCAAAGTCGAGGTCGCCCCCAGCAGGTTATTCGGATCCGACAGTGTGATCGCGCCATCCGGGCCGCTTGTTCCGGAGGTGAGCACCAAGGTGCCGGTATCGACCACCGTGGCCGACACGCCGATCTTCGCATCGTTGATTGCGGCGGCGATCTGCGTCAACGTCATGCCGGCCTCGATCATCACGCTCTGGGCTGAACCGGAACCGATCTGGATGTCCAGCGTGCCGGCTCCGAAAGTGGCGCCCGCCGCAAAATTAGTGTCGGTGCGGATGCTGTGCGCCTTGGCGAGCGTGGTAATCGAGATGTCGTAGGTACCGGCCGTCGCACTTGTGCTGGCCGTGGCGGTCGCCACTGTCGCATCCGCGGTGCTGGCCGACTTGGCGGTAAAAGTGCTCGCGTTCGTCAACGTCTGCGCTGCTGTCTGCAGCGAGGACAGCGCCCCCTTGAGCGAACCGAAGGCCGACAGCTTGGCCTGGAAGCTGGCTTCCTTCTTTTGCAGGGCTGTCAGCGGCTGAGCCTCGACCTGCATCAGCTTGGCGACGATGCCGTTGATGTCAAGTCCGGAACCGAGGCCGGGAGAAGAGATGCTTGCCATGTGCTTGTCCTGGGTGTGTGGTCAGTTAACGGCGGAAGTCGTCAATACTAAAGCCTAACGCAAGCCGTGTTCCATGCCGTCCCGTCGGCGCCGGCTTTCATGCGGCGGCTTTTCATCGATAAACCTCGCGCCGATTGCCGACTCGCAATACGCGCACCACGATACGCGTGTCGAGGATGTCGCAAATGATGCGCCAGTCGCCTACCCGGTATTTCCAATAGTTGCCGAATTTTGCTCCGGCAAGCGCTTCTCCGATACTGCGCGGATCATCAAGCCCGGCCAAACGCAACTTCAGGAATCCGACAAGACGCCGCTGAACGCTGCGATCCAGTTTTTTCAGGTCCTTCAATGCATCCGGATCGAACTCGATCTCATAGCCCAAGTTCGCGCTCCACCTCATCCAGGGGAATGGTTTTGCGGTTCTTGCGCGCCCGCGCTTCGGCGAGGTAAAAATCCTCCAGATCGTCGATGTATTCGACAATCGCTTCCCGCGCCAAGGCGGTTTTGGTGCGTCCGGTTTCCGCGGCCAAGGCGCCGAGACGCTCTTCCAACGATTCCGGCAGACGAATCGCGAGCATATAGACTCCTTTCCGTTCTTTGCTTGCTATACAAGTATAGCTCGAAGAAATGCCGTCCCGTCAGCGCCGACTTTTCTTATCCGGGCATCCAGACGCCGACGCCTGAAGCGAGCGCCGCCGCGCGCAGCGCGGCATCCTGGGTGGCGATCGGCAGTCGCAGGCGCAGGGCCAGGTCGAGATAGGTCGCATCGTAGGCGGTGAGGTCGTGACGCAGCGCCAAGGCAAGCACCTCGGTCGGTGGCG
>CAZPIE010000032.1:0-14503 GCA_964586275.1 uncultured Methyloversatilis sp.
CGCGAAGGCGGTCGCACCGTCGGCGCCGGCGTCGTCGCAAAAATCATCGAGTAAGGTATTGCCTTTTTTCCGAAAGGGCAGGATAATCCTGCCCTTTCGCTTTTGGCCCCTGCGGGCGCCTTGTTCTTTAAGGATGTGATATGCAGAATCAGAAAATCCGTATCCGACTGAAGGCGTTTGACTATCGTCTCATCGATCAATCGGCCCTTGAAATCGTCGATACGGCGAAACGCACGGGTGCAGTTGTGCGCGGGCCGGTGCCGTTGCCGACCCGGATCGAGCGCTACAACATACTGCGCTCCCCGCATGTGAACAAGACATCGCGAGATCAATTCGAAATCAGGACGCATTTGCGCCTGATGGACATCATCGATCCTACCGACAAGACGGTTGATGCGCTGATGAAGCTGGATCTTCCGGCGGGTGTCGATGTGGAAATCAAATTGCAGTAATTTTCAGGGCAGTTATCAGCGGGCGCTATGGTGGTTGCAGTGCCCAAAATACCAACCCGGCCAATCGTAGCCGGATTTAGGAGAACAAAATGAGTCTAGGCCTTGTGGGACGCAAGGTTGGCATGACGCGCATTTTTACCGAGGATGGCAATACCATCCCGGTCACTGTGCTCGATGTGTCGAATAACCGCATTGCGCAGATCAAGACGCCAGGAAGCGATGGCTATTCAGCTGTCCAGGTGGCGTTCGGTGCGCGTCGAGTCTCGCGCGTAGTTAAGTCTGCAGCGGGACATTTTGCAAAGGCTGGCATCCAAGCTGCCGAATCCCTGACAGAATTTCAGGTTGACGAGGCGCGCGCTGCAGAAGCCAGTCTTGGAGATGCCGTGGGTATCTCGATATTTTCGGTTGGCCAGAAGGTCGATGTGACGGGTACCTCCATCGGTAAAGGCTTTTCTGGCTCGATCAAGCGCCACCATTTCAGCTCTAACCGCGCTTCGCATGGTAACTCCGTTTCGCACAATTCCCCAGGTTCCATTTCCATGGCGCAGGATCCTGGCCGTGTTTTCCCGGGCAAGCGGATGGCGGGTCATCTTGGCGATGTCAAGCGCACTATACAAAATCTTGAGGTTGTGCGGATCGACGAAAGCCGTCAGTTAGTGATGATCAAGGGTGCTGTACCGGGTTCGCGCGGCGGTCAAGTCATCATTCGTCCGGCAGTGAAGACCGCTGCGGCCGCTAAGTAAAAGGGGGCGCCCATGGAACTGAAACTGATTAATGCAGAGGGGCAGGCTGGCGCTACTATCAGCGTATCTGAAGGCTTGTTCGGGCGCGACTATAACGAGGCCCTTGTCCACCAATTGGTCGTTGCCTATCAGGCGAATGCCCGTTCCGGCAACCGAGCGCAACTGACGCGTGCACAGGTTCGACATAGCACAAAGAAGCCTTGGAGGCAAAAGGGTACTGGTCGCGCGCGCATCGGCATGACTTCTAGTCCCCTGTGGCGTGGGGGTGGTCGTACCTTCCCGAATTCCCCGGATGAGAACTTCTCGCACAAGGTGAATCGCAAGATGTACCGTGCAGGTATTGCTGCGATTCTCTCGCAGCTTGCACGTGAGGACCGTTTGGCGGTCGTCGAAAACTTTACGGTAGAGGCGCCGAAGACCCGTCTGGTTGTCCAAAAACTCAAAAATATGGGGGTCGAATCGGCTCTGCTTGTGACGGATGATCTGAGTGACAACCTGATGCTGGCATCGAGAAATCTGCCAAATGTACTTGTGCTGGAGCCCAAGCATGCCGATCCCTTTACGCTGGTTCGCTTCCCGCGTGTGTTGCTGACCAAAGGGGCGGTAACGAAACTGGAGGAGATGTTGGCATGAATGCTAATCAGTTCAATCAGGAACGCCTGATGCAGGTCCTCTTGGCGCCACAAATTTCGGAAAAGGCGACTATGTTGGCAGAAAAGGCCAATCAGGTTGTATTCGTTGTTACTCCCGATGCAACAAAGCCTGAAATCAAGGCCGCTGTTGAGTTGCTCTTCAAGGTTCAGGTGAGTGCTGTCCAGGTAGCGAATGCGAAGGGCAAGGTCAAGCGTTTCGGAAGAACCATGGGGCGACGCAGCAATGTCCGTAAGGCATTCGTCAGTTTGATACCTGGTCAGGAAATTAACTTCGCAGAAGGGGCTGCGTAATGCCTATTGTCAAAGTCAAACCTACATCTGCTGGTCGGCGGGCGCTCGTCAAGATTGTCAATCCGAATCTGCATAAAGGGCGTTCTCATGATGCGCTGACTGAGAAAAAGTCGAATAAGGCAGGGCGCAACAATCACGGCCATATTACTACTCGACATCAAGGCGGTGGTCACAAGCAGCACTACCGCATTGTTGATTTCAAGCGGAACAAGGATGGCATCGCGGCAAAGGTCGAGCGTCTCGAGTATGACCCGAATCGTACCGCCAACATTGCCCTGCTCTGCTATGCCGATGGAGAGCGTCGCTATATCATCGCGCCGAAAGGCATGATCGTTGGCCAGGAAGTGTTGAGCGGCCCAGAGGCGCCGATCAAGTCTGGCAACGCATTGCCTATCCGAAATATTCCTGTGGGTAGCACCATTCACTGCGTCGAGTTGATGCCAGGCAAGGGCGCGCAGATGGCGCGTGCGGCCGGAACTTCCGTCCAGTTGCTGGCCAGAGAGGGTAGCTACGCGCAAGTTCGCTTGCGGTCAGGCGAAATTCGCCGTGTCCATGTTGATTGTCGTGCCACGATTGGTGAAGTCGGAAACGAAGAAAACAATCTGCGTAAGATTGGCAAGGCTGGAGCAAACCGCTGGCGTGGCATTCGTCCAACCGTTCGTGGTGTAGCAATGAACCCGGTGGATCACCCGCATGGTGGCGGCGAAGGCCGTACCGGAGAAGGCCGCGTGCCGGTGAGTCCGTGGGGGCAACCGGCCAAGGGTTATCGTACTCGCAGTAATAAGCGGACTGACAGCATGATTGTTCAGCGCCGTCACAAGCGTTAAGGGGTAGGGCATGGCACGTTCAATCAAAAAAGGTCCTTTCGTCGATGATCATCTGCTGAAGAAAGTCGATGCCGCGCGCGCTTCGAGCGACAAGCGTCCGATCAAGACTTGGTCAAGGCGCTCCACAATCCTGCCTGATTTCATTGGTTTGACGATTGCCGTGCATAACGGCAAACAACACATACCGGTCTATGTTTCTGAGAACATGGTCGGCCATAAACTCGGCGAGTTTGCCTTGACGCGCACATTCAAGGGGCATGCGGCCGGTAAGAAGGCGGCGAAGAAGTAAGGGGCAAATTTAATGGAAACTAACGCGATTTTGAAGGGTGCCCGCCTATCGGCGCAAAAGGGGCGACTGGTCGCCGACCTCGTGCGTGGCAAGTCGGTGGATCAGGCTCTGAGCATTCTTGCCTTTTCGCCAAAAAAAGGTGCGGTCATCGTCAAGAAGGTTTTGGAATCGGCTATTGCCAATGCTGAGCATAACAATGGCGCCGATATCGACTCGCTCAAGGTGACGCGCATCCATGTCGAGCAAGGTACGGTGCTGAAGCGCTTCACGGCACGGGCAAAGGGGCGTGGCAATCGTATCAGCAAGCAAACCTGCCACATCTACGTCACGGTTGGCGAATAAGGAAGAGGTATGGGACAGAAAATTCATCCGATAGGCTTTCGCTTGTCAGTTACACGTGACTGGTCTTCGCGCTGGTTTGCCAACTCAAAGGCGTTTCCTGGAATGTTGCGCGAGGATATTGCAGTTCGTGACTATCTCAAGAAGAAGCTTGCACACGCATCGGTTGGTCGAGTTGTGATCGAGCGACCGGCAAAGAATGCGCGAGTTACCGTGTTTAGCGCTCGCCCCGGTGTTGTGATCGGGAAAAAAGGTGAGGATATCGAGCTGCTCAAGCAGGATCTGCAGAGGCGCATGGGAGTGCCCGTGCATGTGAGCATAGAGGAAATCCGCAAGCCGGAAATCGACGCTCAACTGATAGCCGACTCCATCGCCCAGCAATTGGAAAAGCGCATCATGTTCCGGCGTGCCATGAAGCGTGCGATGCAGAATGCAATGCGGCTCGGAGCTCAGGGCATCAAGATCATGAGCTCGGGCCGCTTGAACGGCGCTGAAATTGCCCGCACCGAGTGGTATCGCGAAGGCCGGGTTCCTCTCCACACGCTCCGTGCCGAAATTGACTATGGCACATCCGAGGCGAAAACAACTTATGGTGTTATTGGCATCAAGGTTTGGGTCTTCAAGGGCGAGTCGATGACGCGCGGTGAAACAGCTGCGGCCACCGTTCCCGAACGGACGAACGAAGAGCCCGCGAAGCGCGCTAGGCGCCCCGGCAAATCCGTTGCGGCCGCAACCGAAACTGAGGCCCAACCAGCAACCCGGAAGGCGCCAAGGAAAGCGGAAACAGCAGGACAAGAGCCCAAGGCGGAAGTCGCTGCGGGCGATGCGGCAAAGCCTGCTGCTAAGCGCGTACGTAAAACGACGCCGGGCGCAAAGACCAATGCTGCTGGTCAGGATGTGAAGGAGTAAAAAATGCTACAGCCAGCACGGCGAAAGTATCGTAAGGAACACAAGGGCCGCAACACCGGTTTGGCGACGCGCGGTGCAAAGGTCAGCTTTGGCGAGTACGGCCTAAAGGCGATCGGACGTGGTCGTCTGACAGCCCGCCAGATTGAGGCGGCGCGGCGTGCAATGACCCGTCACATCAAGCGTGGCGGCCGAATCTGGATCCGAATTTTCCCGGACAAGCCGATATCCAAAAAACCAGCTGAGGTTCGAATGGGCAATGGCAAAGGTAATCCGGAATATTGGGTTGCCGAAATCCAACCTGGTAAGGTGTTGTATGAAATGGACGGAGTCGATGAGGCTCTGGCGCGCGAGGCATTTGACCTTGCAGCCGCAAAGCTGCCGATTGCCACGACATTTGTTACGCGAAATTTGGGGTAACTTGATGAAAGCCATGGAATTCAGAAGCAAGACCGATGCAGAACTCAACAAGGAGTTGCTCGATTTGCGCAAGGCCCAGTTTTCCTTGCGCATGCAGCTGGCGACCCAGCAGTCGAGCAACAGCAGCCAGCTCGGAAAGTTGCGCAAGGATATTGCGCGGATCAAGACCATCCAGTGTGAAAGGGCTATTGCTAAATGAACCAGGCAAGGCAACCCGTGCGCCGTACTCTTGAGGGCCGAATCATCAGCGACAAGATGCAAAAAACCGTGACGGTTTTGATTGAGCGTCGTGTCAAGCACCCCGTAATCGGCAAAGTAATTACCCGTTCGAAGAAGTACCATGCACATATTGAGAGCTTGAGCGCGGTAAATGGAGATCTTGTCCAGATCGAAGAATGTGCGCCGATTGCCAAAACCAAGGCTTGGCGCGTTTGCAAGGTGATTGAAAAAGCACGCGTCGTATAAATTATTGTTTGACAGACGAGGCTGAATCGATATAATCCCGCCTCTTTTTATCAAGCCGGAGTCGATTATGCCGGCAACGAGTCCCACGCATTAGCGAACGGGGTCCAAAACTGACTGTGCAGCGCAGCGCGCGCACGGGTTAAGTTGGAGAGCAAGATGATTCAAATGCAATCGCGGCTAGACGTGGCCGATAACACGGGTGCACGTTCGGTCATGTGCATCAAGGTGATGGGCGGTTCAAAGCGTCGGTATGCCGGCATCGGCGACATTATTAAGGTAAGCATCAAGGATGCTGCGCCGCGCGGTCGCGTCAAGAAGGGTGAGGTTTACAGCGCTGTCGTCGTGCGCACTGCGAAGGGTGTGCGTCGTTCGGACGGATCGCTGATCAGGTTCGACAACAATGCCGCAGTTCTGCTGAACAACAAGCTGGAGCCCATCGGCACGCGCATCTTTGGTCCGGTCACGCGGGAACTGCGCGGCGAGCGCTTCATGAAGATTGTCTCGCTCGCGCCTGAAGTACTGTAAGCGGACGGATAGGAGCGGAAATGGAAAAGATTCGTAAGGGTGATGAGGTGGTGGTCACCACCGGACGTGACAAGGGGCGCCGCGGTACGGTGCTGACTTGCCTGGGTGAAGGGTATCTGCTGGTTCAGGGCGTGAATCGTGTCAAGAAACATATGCGACCCAATCCGATGAAAGGACACGCTGGCGGAATCATTGAAAAAGAAATGCCGATACATCTGTCCAATGTTGCCGTGTTTAACCCGGCAAGCCAGAAAGCAGATCGTGTCGGGTTCAAGATTCTTGAGGATGGCACCAAGGTGCGGGTGTTCAAGTCAAATGGCGAACTGGTTAAGGCGTAAGGGATAGTCATGGCACGCTTGCAAGAGTTTTATAGGAAGGACGTCCTGCCGCAATTGCAGGAGCAGTTCAAATATTCTTCCGTGATGGAAGTGCCGCGCATTACCAAGATTACGCTGAACATGGGCGTTGGCGAAGCCGTTGCTGATAAAAAGGTTCTTGAAAATGCAGTAGGTGACATGACCAAGATCGCCGGACAAAAGCCGGTTGTTACCAAGGCGCGCAAGGCAATCGCCGGATTCAAAATTCGGGAAGGCTATCCAATTGGCTGCATGGTTACTTTGCGCGGCACACGGATGTATGAATTCCTTGATCGCCTTGTCAGTATCGCCATTCCCCGCATTCGCGATTTTCGCGGCATACCGGGCAACAAGGGCTTCGATGGTCGCGGCAACTACAACATCGGGGTCAGGGAGCAAATCATTTTTCCCGAAATCGAGTACGACAAGGTCGACGCATTGCGGGGGATGAACATCAGCATTACCACGACCGCAAAAACCGATGCAGAAGCCAAGGCGCTCTTGGCTGCATTTAAATTCCCCTTCAAAAACTGAGGGACTCATGGCAAAACTTTCTCTGAAAAATCGTGAGGCGAAGCGGGCCAAGCTGGTAGCAAAGTACGCCGCAAAGCGTGCTGAACTGACGGCCATAATCGGAAATGTCAAGCTGAGCGATGATGAACGTATGACAGCTCGGCTGAAAATGCAGTTGCTGCCGCGCAATTCAAGCCCGGTGCGCCAGCGCAATCGTTGTGCTTTGACGGGGCGTCCGCGTGGTGTTTTCAAGAAGTTTGGCTTGTGTCGTAACAAGCTGAGGGATATTGCCATGCGCGGGGAGGTTCCGGGCATGTTCAAGGCAAGCTGGTGAGGGCTGAAGAATGAGTATGACCGATCCGATCGCCGATATGCTGACACGTATCCGCAATGGACAAATGGCTGAAAAGCTGGGTGTCTCGATGCCGTCGTCCAAGCTCAAGGAGGCAATCGCCAAGGTGCTTCTGGATGAAGGCTATATCGAGAATTTTGCTGTCCGCAAGGATGGCGCAAAGTCCGAACTCGACATTGAACTAAAGTACTACGCTGGCCGTCCGGTCATTGAAAGGCTTGAGCGGGTTTCGCGCCCGGGCTTGCGTGTCTACCGGGGTCAGCAGGATTTGCCCAAAGTCATGAATGGGCTGGGCATCGCAATCGTTTCCACACCGAAAGGGGTGATGACGGACCGCAAGGCGCGTAGCGCCAATGTGGGTGGCGAAGTGCTTTGCATTGTGGCGTAAGGAGTAGCGTATGTCTCGTATCGCCAAGAATCCGGTCACTCTGCCGAAAGGTGTTGATGTGGCGCTGACCGCAAATCAAGTTACCGTCAAGGGTCCTTTGGGGTCCTTGTCGCAATTCATCCTGCCTTCCGTAATGATTGAAAAGGAAGGGGAAGCGCTGTTGTGCCGCGCTCAAGAGAATCAGCCGAACGGCTCTGCAATGTCGGGAACGATGCGCGCCCTTGTTAACAACATGGTTATCGGTGTCACGAAAGGCTTTGAGAAAAAGCTCACGCTGGTTGGTGTGGGTTACAAGGCGCAAGCACAAGGCAGCAAGCTGAATATGTCCTTGGGTTATTCCCATCCTATCGTCCATGAAATGCCTGGTGGCATCAAGGTCGAAACTCCCACCCAGACCGAGATCCTGATCAAGGGTATCGATCGCCAGCTCGTGGGACAGGTTGCTGCCGAAGTGCGTGCATATCGCTCGCCCGAACCCTATAAGGGCAAAGGCATCCGTTATGCGGATGAAGTTGTAGTCATCAAGGAAACCAAGAAGAAATAACTAACTCTTCGCGGCAACGACACTAAGGGTCTACTCATGAACAAGAAAGAATCTCGTCTGCGCAGGGCGCGCAAAACCCGCGCCAAAATTGCGGAGCTCAAGATTGTCCGCCTTTGCGTCAATCGTTCGAATTGCCATATCTATGCGCAAGTCTTTTCCGATTGCGGAACGCAAGTGCTCGCGGCAGCATCGACTGCGGAAGCCGATTTGCGCAAGCAAGTGCCGAACGGGGGAAATGTTGAGGCCGCGAAGGCTGTCGGCAAGCTGATTGCCGAGCGTGCTAAAGCCAAGGGTATAACCGAGGTGGCGTTTGACCGTTCCGGATTCAAATACCATGGGCGTGTCAAGGCTCTCGCCGAGGCTGCCCGTGAAAATGGGTTGAAGTTTTAACGCCGGCTGAAAGAGCGAGTAAAAAATGGCGAAACCGCAAACAAAGAAGCAGCAACGGGCTACCGAGGAGCGCGACGATGGATTGCGCGAAAAAATGGTGGCTATCAATCGCGTTACCAAGGTTGTCAAGGGCGGCCGCGTTCTCGGCTTCGCAGCTTTGACGGTGGTTGGCGATGGCGACGGTGGCATTGGCATGGGCAAGGGCAAGGCGCGCGAAGTGCCGGTTGCCGTCCAGAAGGCCATGGATGAAGCCCGCCGCAAGTTAGCAAAAGTTAACCTTAAAGATGGCTCCCTCCATCACCCGGTGGTGGGCAAGCATGGTGCAACGACGGTTCTCATGTCCCCCGCGGCTGCCGGTACGGGCGTGATTGCCGGTGGTCCAATGCGCGCAGTTTTTGAAGTGATGGGTGTGACTGACGTCGTGGCCAAGGCTATAGGTTCGACGAACCCCTACAACCTGGTACGCGCGACCATTAAAGGCCTGCTGGCCATGAGCACACCTGCCGAAATCGCTGCGAAACGCGGCAAGTCGGTGCAGGAAATCCTGGAGACCTGATCGTGTCAGACAAGAAAATCAAAGTGACTCTCGTCAAGAGCATCATCGGAACGAAGCAGGATCACCGTGCAACCGTACGTGGTCTGGGACTCCGCCGTATCAACCATAGCACTGAGGTTCAGGATACGCCTGCTGTGCGCGGAATGATCAAGAAAGTTGCCTACTTAGTGAAATGCGAGGGATAAGCGATGCGACTCAACAACCTGAAACCGGCCGATGGCGCCAAGCACGCTGCCAAGCGAGTTGGTCGTGGAATCGGCAGTGGCCTGGGGAAGACGGCGGGCCGTGGTCATAAGGGCCAGAAGTCCCGCGCAGGCGGCTTCCATAAGGTTGGCTTCGAAGGCGGACAAATGCCTTTGCAGCGGCGCCTGCCGAAGCGCGGTTTCGTTTCAATGACGGCCGGGAAGAGTGTTGAAGTCCGCTTGTCCGATCTTGAAAAACTCCCCGTTGAAGATGTCGATCTTTTGACTCTGAAGCAGGCTGGCATTGTTCCCGCAGGAAGCCTATCGGCAAAAGTGATTCTTTCCGGCAAGCTGACCCGAAAGGTCTGTTTGAAGGGCGTTGGCGCCACCAAGGGAGCGCGTTCGGCCATCGAAGCTGCCGGCGGCAGCGTGGCCGATATTGCGGCTGCTGCCTGACAACGGCATGGGACAGGAGTAAACGGTGGCAAACCCCGGTTCTGCAGCACTCGCCCTTGGCAAGTCTGGCAAGTACGGTGACTTGTGGCGAAGGCTAGGGTTTCTGCTTGGGGCGCTCATTGTATTTCGGATTGGCGCGCATATTCCTGTTCCCGGTATTGACCCGGAACAACTTGCTGAGCTTTTCAACTCCCAGCAAGGTGGAATTCTTGGCGTCTTCAACCTCTTTTCGGGCGGGGCGCTTTCTCGCTTCACGATTTTTGCTCTCGGCATCATGCCGTACATTTCAGCTTCGATCATCATGCAGTTGATGTCGCATGCGGTTCCGGCGCTCGAGCAACTGAAAAAGGAAGGTGAAGCGGGACGCAGAAAGATTACCCAGTACACCCGTTACGGAACAGTGTTACTTGCCCTTTTTCAGGCGATCGGTATGACGATCGCTTTGGAAAGCCAGGCTGGCCTGGTTCTCGATCCGGGTCTGCTATTCAGGGTGACATCGGTGATGACTCTGGTTACCGGAACTATGTTTTTGATGTGGCTAGGTGAGCAGATCACCGAGCGAGGCCTCGGCAATGGCATCTCCATCATCATTTTCGCCGGTATCGTAGCGGGGTTGCCAAGTGCCTTGGGCGGACTGTTCGAACTGGTGCGTACGGGAGCGATGCACCCGCTAACGTCTATCGTTATCTGCATCTTGGTCGTGGTGGTGACCGGTTTTGTCGTTTTCGTTGAACGCGGCCAGCGCAAGATACTTGTCAATTATGCCAAGCGACAGGTTGGCAACAAGGTTTACGGCGGGCAAAGCTCGCATCTGCCGCTCAAGCTGAATATGTCAGGTGTGATTCCGCCGATCTTCGCCTCATCAATCATCCTCTTCCCGGCCACAGCCGCAGGCTGGTTCGGCGCCAGCGAAGGAATGACATGGCTAAAGGATATTGCGGCAACGCTTTCGCCGGGACAGCCAGTTTATGTCTTGCTTTACGCTGCTGCGATCATCTTCTTCTGTTTCTTCTATACTGCACTCGTATTCAATGCGAAAGAAACCGCTGAAAACTTGAAGAAGAGCGGCGCCTTCGTACCGGGGTATCGCCCGGGCGACCAGACAGCCCGTTATATCGACAAGATTCTGATGCGGCTGACGCTTGTTGGCGCAATCTACATCACGCTCGTCTGCCTGCTGCCGGAGTTTCTCATCCTGAAGTGGAATGTGCCTTTCTACTTCGGTGGTACTTCCCTGTTGATCATCGTGGTTGTGACGATGGATTTCATGGCTCAAGTTCAGGCTTACTTGATGTCTCACCAATATGAAAGTCTGCTGAAGAAGGCGAACTTCAAGGGCACTGGCTTGCCAGTGCGCTAAGCGGGAAGTTGCGAGATTTCATGGCGAAAGAAGATGTTATAGAAATGCAGGGCGAGGTGCTGGAAAACCTCCCGAACGCCACATTTCGGGTCAAGTTGGAAAACGGGCATGTTGTGTTGGGCCACATTTCCGGCAAGATGCGGATGCATTACATCCGCATCTTGCCGGGTGACAAGGTGACGGTTCAATTGACGCCTTATGATTTCAACAAGGCGCGCATCGTATTTCGAGCCAAATAGTAATTCAAAGGATTTTGCGGAGAAAAACATGAGAGTACAGGCTTCAGTCAAGCGCATTTGTCGCAAGTGTAAGATTATTCGCCGGAATGGCGTGGTACGCGTAATCTGCGCCGATCCGCGCCACAAGCAACGCCAAGGTTGAAAAGCAGGCAGAACTTTCTTATAATCGCCGGCTCTCGATTTCACCGGCTTTATTGAACGTAATCAGAAATTAGGGACAAGGTAAGCGTATGGCCCGTATTGCAGGCGTAAATATTCCGAATCATCAACATGCCGAGATTGCCCTGACAGCAATTTTTGGTGTTGGCCGTTCCCGCGCGCAGAAGATCTGTGACGCGGCTGGCGTGATCCGCACCACAAAGATCAAGGATCTCAGCGAAGCAGATATGGACCGCCTGCGCGAAGAGGTGGGCAAATTCGCAGTTGAAGGCGATTTGCGCCGCGAGGTAACCATGAGCATCAAGCGACTCATGGACTTGGGTTGTTATCGAGGGGTGCGTCATCGTCGTGGATTGCCTGTGCGCGGCCAGCGGACCCGTACCAATGCTCGCACACGCAAGGGTCCGCGCAAGTCCGTTGCCGGCAGCAAGAAATAATCAGCAGGATAGATAAATATGGCCAAAACGACGACCAAAGTTCGGAAGAAGGTTAAGAAGAACGTTGCTGAGGGTATCGCGCACGTTCATGCTTCTTTCAACAACACCATCATCACCATTACCGATCGCCAGGGCAACGCCCTGTCATGGGCGACTTCGGGTGGTGCAGGCTTCAAGGGTTCGCGCAAGTCCACCCCGTTTGCCGCTCAGGTTGCGGCTGAAGCAGCCGGGAAAGCGGCTCAGGAATGCGGCATCAAGAATCTCGAGGTCCGCATCAAGGGGCCCGGGCCGGGCCGCGAATCCGCAGTGCGTGCCTTGAATGCGCTCGGTATCAAGATCAGCAGCATTACCGATATCACCCCGATTCCGCACAATGGTTGCCGGCCGCCCAAGCGGCGCCGCATCTAAGCGCAGCAAAGGAGAATAAGCCAAGTGGCCCGCAATCTCGATCCGAAATGCCGTCAATGCCGTCGCGAGGGAGAGAAACTCTTCCTCAAGGGCGAAAAGTGTTATACCGACAAGTGCTCTATCGAGCGCCGTTCCTATGCGCCTGGTCAGCATGGCCAGAAATCTGGCCAGCGTCTTTCCGGCTATGGCCAGCAATTGCGCGAAAAACAGAAGATCCGTCGCCTTTACGGCGTTCTTGAGCGCCAGTTCCGTAAGACATTTGCCGAAGCCGACCGCCGCAAGGGGCAGACCGGCGAGAATCTCCTGCAGATTCTCGAAGGACGTCTTGATTCAGTCGCCTACCGGATGGGTTTCGGTGCGTCCCGCGCGGAGGCACGCCAGATCGTTCGCCACAATGGCGTACTGGTCAATGGCAAGCGTGTGAATATTCCCTCCTTCAACGTCAATCCCGGCGACACGATCCAGCTGACCGATGCGGCCCGCGCCCATTTGCGCATCAAGGCGGCGATGGAAGCGGCGGAGTCGCGCGGTTTTCCCGAGTGGGTCGAGGTCGATGTCAAGGCGGGCAAGGGTACGTTCAAGGCCTACCCGGCTCGCGAGGAACTGCCGCCTTCCATCAAGGAAGGCCTCGTGGTCGAACTGTATTCGCGTTAATTCCATTCCCTTGCGCCCGAGGCACGTGCCTTGGGCGTATCCGTTTATTTGAGGTACGAAGATGCAAACTCATGCGCTTCTGAAACCCCGTATCATCGACGTTCAGGCCCTGTCGCCCGTGCATGCCCGAGTTGTCATGGAACCCTTCGAAAGGGGTTTCGGCCATACACTGGGCAATGCGCTGCGGCGCATACTGCTGTCCTCGATGCCGGGGGCTGCGCCGACCGAGATCACCATCGAGGGCGTCCTGCATGAGTACTCGACGCTGGAAGGCGTGCGCGAGGACGTGGTCGATATCATGCTCAATCTGAAGGGCGTGGTCATGCGTCTGCATCACCGCAGCGAGACGACGCTGACGCTCTCGAAAAAGTGCGAGGGCGAGGAAACCAAGGTCACCGCAGCCGACATCGAGCCTAACCATGATATCGAGATCATCAATCCCGATCATGTGATCGCGCATCTGGTGCCGGGCGGCAAGATCGACATGCAAATCAAGGTCGAGGCCGGCCGCGGCTATGTGCCTGCCAATGTCCGCGCCGCGGCGAAGGAAAACAAGACGATCGGGCGTATCCTGATGGATGCATCGTTCAGCCCGGTGCGGCGCGTCAGTTACCAGGTCGAAGCCGCGCGGGTCGAGCAACGCACCGACCTCGACAAGCTGGTCATCGATATCGAGACCAACGGCGCCATCGACCCCGAGGAGTCGATTCGTTACGCGGCCGGAATCCTGATGGACCAGCTGTCCGTGTTTTCCGACCTCGAAGGAACGCCGATCTCCATCGAAACGCCGAAGCAGACGACGGTCGATCCGATCCTGCTGCACCCGGTTGACGATCTCGAGCTGACCGTGCGCTCCGCAAACTGCCTGAAAGCAGAGAATATCTATTACATCGGCGACCTGATTCAGCGTACCGAAACCGAACTGCTCAAGACCCCGAACCTGGGCCGCAAGTCGCTTAACGAGATCAAGGAAGTTCTCGCGTCGCGCGGCCTGACGCTGGGCATGAAACTCGAGAACTGGCCTCCGGTCGGGCTCGAGAAGATGGGCTGACATCAACAACTCACAACAACAATTAACCGGCTGCCAGCACAAATCCCTAGCGGCAGCCGCAGAAAAGTGAAAGGAAAGCAACATGCGTCACGGTAACGGACTGCGCAAACTCAATCGTACCTCTTCGCATCGTCAGGCGATGCTGCGCAACATGGCGGTTTCCCTGCTGCGCCACGAAGCAATCAGAACCACCTTGCCTAAGGCTAAGGAACTACGCCGCGTCGTCGAGCCGATCATCACCCTCGGCAAGAAGCCTTCGCTGGCCAACCGCCGCCTGGCCTTCGACCGCCTGCGCGATCGCGAAATGGTGGTCAAAGTGTTCGATGAACTGGGTGCGCGTTACGCTAACCGCAACGGCGGCTATCTGCGTATCCTCAAGATGGGCTTCCGCGTCGGCGATAACGCTCCGATGGCTTATGTCGAACTGCTGGATCGTCCGGAAACCCCGGTCGAAGAGGCGCCGACCGTCGAGTGAATCGGCGATTCTCAGCCACAAAAAAAGCCGGCAGATGCCGGCTTTTTTGCTGGTGAAGACCATCAGTGACTGA
>CAZPIE010000033.1:0-5019 GCA_964586275.1 uncultured Methyloversatilis sp.
CTTCTGGTTGACGACACTCACCTGCGCCATGTACTCGGCCGTCGTCGGGATCTTGCCCATCAGCGCACAGACGGCGGCGAGTTCGGCGGAGGACAGATAGACGCGGGTGTCGATGCCGAGGCGGTTGGGGAAGTTGCGCGTCGAGGTCGACACCGCCGTGCTGCCCTTCCTGATCTGCGCCTGGTTGCCCATGCACAGCGAGCAGCCGGGCATCTCCATGCGCGCGCCCGACTTGCCGAGCACCGCGTAGTAGCCCTCCTCGTTGAGCATCATCGCGTCCATCTTGGTCGGCGGGGCGATCCACAGCCGCGTCGGGATGTCGCTCTTGCCGTCGAGCACCTTGCCGGCGGCGCGGAAATGGCCGATGTTGGTCATGCACGAGCCGATGAAGACCTCGTCGATCTTGTCGCCCTGGACCGCCGACAGCGGCTTGATGTCGTCCGGGTCGTTGGGGCAGGCGAGCAACGGCTCCTTGATCTCGTCCATGTCGATCTCGATCACCGCGGCGTACTCGGCGTCGGCATCGGGCTGGAGCAGCTGCGGATTGGCGATCCAGGCTTCCATGGCCTGGATGCGGCGGGCGAGGGCACGCTTGTCCTCGTAGCCTTCGGCGATCATCCACTTCATCAGCACGATGTTCGAGCGGAGATATTCGACGATCGGCTCCTTGTTGAGGCGCACCGTGCAGCCGGCGGCGGAGCGCTCGGCCGAGGCGTCGGTCAGCTCGAAGGCCTGTTCGACCTTGAGGTCGGGCAGGCCCTCGATCTCGAGGATGCGGCCGTTGAAGACGTTCTTCTTGCCCTTCTTCTCGACGGTCAGCAGGCCCTGCTTGATGGCGTAATAGGGGATGGCATTGACCATGTCGCGCAGCGTGATGCCCGGCTGCAGCTTGCCCTTGAAGCGTACCAGCACGGATTCCGGCATGTCGAGCGGCATCACGCCGGTGGCGGCGGCGAAGGCGACCAGGCCCGAGCCGGCCGGGAAGGAGATGCCGATCGGGAAGCGGGTGTGCGAGTCGCCGCCGGTGCCGACCGTGTCGGGCAGCAGGAAGCGGTTCAGCCAGGAGTGGATCACGCCGTCGCCGGGCTTGAGCGAAATGCCGCCGCGCGCGGTGATGAAGGAGGGCAGCGTGCGGTGGGTCTTGACGTCGACCAGCTTCGGATAGGCGGCGGTGTGGCAGAAGGACTGCATCACCAGGTCGGCGGAGAAGCCCAGGCAGGCGAGGTCTTTCAACTCGTCGCGCGTCATCGGGCCGGTGGTGTCCTGGCTGCCGACCGAGGTCATCTTCGGCTCGCAGTAGGTACCGGGGCGGATGCCCTTGCCTTCAGGGAGACCACAGGCGCGCCCGACCATCTTCTGCGCCAGCGAGAAGCCCTTGCCGGAGTCGACGGGCGGTTGGGGCAGGCGGAATAGGGTGGAGACCGGCAGGCCGAGGAATTCGCGCGCCTTGGCCGTCAGGCCGCGGCCGATGATCAGGTTGATGCGGCCGCCGGCGCGCACTTCGTCGAAGATGACATCCGACTTGACCTTGAACTCGGCGATGACGCTGCCGTTCTTCAGCGCCTTGCCTTCGTAGGGGCGCAGTTCGACCTCGTCGCCCATGTTCATCTGGCTGACGTCGAGCTCGATCGGCAGGGCGCCGGCATCTTCCATGGTGTTGTAGAAGATCGGGGCGATCTTGCTGCCGAGGCAGACGCCGCCGAAGCGCTTGTTCGGCACGAAGGGGATGTCTTCGCCGGTGAACCACAGTACCGAGTTGGTCGCGGACTTGCGCGAGGAGCCGGTGCCGACCACGTCGCCCACGTAAGCGACGAGATTGCCCTTGGCCTTGAGGGCGTCGAGCTGCTTGATCGGGCCGCGTTCGCCGGGCTGGTCGGGCTCGATGCCGGGGCGCGGGTTCTTCAGCATCGCCAGCGCGTGCAGCGGAATGTCGGGGCGGCTCCAGGCGTCGGGGGCGGGGGAAAGGTCGTCGGTGTTGGTCTCGCCGGTCACCTTGAAGACGGTGACTTTAAGGGACTGCGGCACTTCGGGGCGGGCGGTGAACCACTCGGCATCGGCCCAGCTTTGCATGACGGCCTTGGCGTTGGCATTACCGGCCTTGCACTTGTCGGCCACGTCGTGGAAGGCATCGAACATCAGCAGGTTTTTTTTCAGGCCGCTGGCGGCGACGGCGCCGACTTCGGCATCGTCGAGCAGGTCGATCAGCGGCTTGACGTTGTAGCCGCCGAGCATGGTGCCGAGCAGTTCGGTCGCCTTGGCGCGCGAGATCAGCGGGCATGCCGTCTCGCCAGCGCCGACTTTTGCGAGGAACTTCGCCTTCACTTCCGCCGCGTCATCGACGCCGGCGGGGACGCGATGGGTGATCAGGTCGACGAGAAAGGCTGCTTCATCCTTGGGCGGGTTCTGCAGCAGTTCGACGAGCGCGACGGTCTGCTGCTTGGTCAGCGGCAGGGGCGGGATGCCGAGGGCAGCGCGTTCGGCGACATGGGCGCGATAGGCTTCGAGCATGGGGTTTCCTTTCTGTCGGGGGAAGGGCGGATTACTTGCAGTCGCCGAGGCGGCGGCCTTTTGTGAATGAATGCATTTCGCCCATGCCCTGGTCGGGCGTCATGCGCAGTTTCTGTTCGAATGAGAACGCGGTCGCGGACATCGTGCCCTTGACCGTGCCGGTCATCTTGCCGCCATCGGCAGCGCAGCTCAGGTCATAACTGATGTTGCCGCCGACGTTTTTCATGTTGCTGATGCTGCACTTGTCCTTTTCGTCCATGCCGTACTGCTTGCCGGACGCAATGTCCTTCGCGGTATAGCAGTGCGTGAATTTGCTGGGCGGCATGGCCATGCCCTGCATCTTCATTTCGGTGGTGAGTTCCCAGAGTCCCGGGGACATTTCCTGGGCATGGCCGAGAGGGGCGAGGCTGGCGCAGACGAAGGCGGCAAGCAGACGTTTCATGGCAATTCCTTTCAGGCGGGTCGTTAGAAGAAGCGGGCGAGCGTCGCGGCAGGCAGGTCGGCGCCAGTGGCGTGGGCGCGCTGCAGCAATTCCCAATTGTAGCGATACGAGGCCCGGTCGTGCAGCCGGCCGTCGATCTGGATCGGTCCCCAGTTGGCGTCCGCGGCAGCGTCGAGGATGGCGGCGGCGGTGGCGGTCTCGTCGAGGCTTGGACGCATGGCCTGCATGATCGGTTCGATCTGGTTCGGGTGGATGCTCCACATGCGCAGGTAGCCGAACTCCTGCCGGGCACGGTGGGCATCCGCGGCGACGACGGCGGGGTCACGGAATTCGGTGGTGACGTTGTGCGTCGGCACGATGCCGTTGCCGAGCGCGGCGGCGGCGATCTCGCACTTGGCGCGGGCGATCAGCGGATGGGCGAACTGGCCGGGCGAGCGCATCGCGCTGGCCGGAATGGCGCCATGATGGGCACTGACGAAATCCATCAGGCCGAAATCCAGCGATTCGACCTCGGGCAGGGCGGCGATCTGCCAGGCGGCGTGCAAGGCGCCCGGTGTCTCGATCAGCACATGCACCGGGATGGCGCGCTGGATGCCGTTGCGCAGCTTCGCGTCTTCCAATGCGGCGATCTGCGTTTGTACATCGGCAAGCGATTCCGGCTTGGGCAGCACCAGATAGGCGAGGCGGGCGCCAGCGGCGGCGACGATCATGTTGAGATCGTCCTGCCAGCAGGGATGGCGCACGTCGTGGATGCGCGCGCCGAGGCGGTTGAAACGGTTGTCGCCGGAGTCGATGAGGGCGGCAACCATGGCCGCGTGCTCGTGTTCGCGGCCGGCGGGGGCGCCATCCTCGCAGTCGGCGGTGATGTCGAAGATCGGGCCGAGCGCCTGCTGCAGTGCGAGTGCCTTGCGAATGAGTTTTTCATTGCCGGCGTAATGCTCGCAGGCGGCCAGCGCGGGGAACGGCCGGCCGCCTGCGTACAGCACTTCCGATGGATGAAGGGAGGCACCCCATCCCCCAGCCCCTTCCTCGCGGGAGGGGAGACTACTGGTTGGCTGCGCCAAACCGTTTTGAGTCATCGGGCGAACAGGTCCTTGACGCCGTCGCGCTCTTCCTGCAATTCCTTGAGCGTGGCGTCCATCTTCTGGCGCGAGAACTCGTCGATCTCGAGTCCCTTGACGATTTCCCACTTGCCGTTGGCGCAGGTGCAGGGCATGCCGTAGATCATGCCTTCCGGAATTCCATACGCCCCGTCGGAGACGACGCCCATCGTCACCCACTTGCCGTCGGTGCCGAGGTTCCAGTCGCGCATGTGGTCGATCGCAGCGTTGGCGGCGGAGGCAGCGGAGGAAAGGCCGCGTGCCTCGATGATCGCGGCGCCGCGCTTGCCGACCTTCGGGATGTACTCGTTCTTGTACCAGGCATCGTCATTGACCAGCCCCGGCGCGGCCTTGCCGCCGATGGTGGCGAAGCGGATGTCCGGGTACATCGTCGGCGAGTGGTTGCCCCAAACGACCATCTTCTCGATGTCGCTGAGGCTGGACCGGGTGCGGATGGCCAGTTGGGAAATGGCGCGGTTGTGGTCGAGGCGCATCATCGAGGTGAACGCCGACTGCGGCAGGCTCTTCGCGGTGTTCATGGCGATCAGCGCGTTGGTGTTGGCCGGATTGCCGACGACGACGAGCTTGAGGTCGCGGGCGGCCACGGCGTCGATGGCCTTGCCCTGTTCGATGAAAATCTTGGCATTTTCGAGCAGCAGGTCCTTGCGCTCCATGCCCGGGCCGCGCGGCTTGGCGCCGACCAGCAGCGCCTGCTGGGCATCCTTGAAGGCCACCAGCGGGTCGCTGGTGCCGATCATGTCGGCGAGCAGCGGGAAGGCGCAGTCCTCGAGTTCCATCATCACGCCCTTGAGCGCCTTCTGCGCCTTCTCGACCGGCAGTTCGAGCATCTGCAGGATGACCGGCTGATCCTTGCCGAGCATTTCGCCGCTGGCGATGCGGAACAGCAGTGCGTAACCGATTTGACCGGCGGCGCCGGTGACGGCGACGCGGACGGGGGCTTTGGCCATG
>CAZPIE010000033.1:5119-14492 GCA_964586275.1 uncultured Methyloversatilis sp.
ACCGATTTGACCGGCGGCGCCGGTGACGGCGACGCGGACGGGGGCTTTGGCCATGAGAACTCCTTAAAGATGGGTTGCGAAAAAGCGGATTGACTGAATCCCGAAAATGGATGCATTGCTGCGCTGCGGCTGAGCGCTGTGTCGGCGTCTATCATACAACATATATAAGACATATTGTATGGACGTCGCGATACTTTTATGATTCAATGCGTTCCCATGATGCAGCAGACAGCCGCTGATTCTCCCACGTTCAGCCCCCTTTACCGCCAGATCAAGGGGCTCATCCTGCAGGCGCTCGAGAGCCGCGAATGGGGTCCGGGCGAGTTGATTCCGAGCGAGATCGAGCTCGCGAGCCGCTTCAACGTCAGCCAGGGCACGGTGCGCAAGGCCATCGACGAAATGGTGGCGGAAAACCTGCTGGTGCGTCGCCAGGGCAAAGGCACTTATGTCGCCAGCCACAGCGATCCGCGCGCCTTCTACCGTTTTCTGCGTCTCGTGCCGATCGCCGGCGGCAACGAGCAGGCCAAGAGCGTTCCGCTGGAGTGCTGGCGCGCCAAGGCCGGGCCCGAGGCCGGTCGCGTGCTCGGCATCAAGGCGGGCGATCCGATCATCATCGTGCGCCGCCTGCTCGAGTTTTCGAACAAGCCCGTGGTCGTGGACGAAATCTATCTGCCCGGCGAGATATTCACCGGACTCACTCTGGAAGTGCTCAAGGAGTCGCAGGTGTCGCTCTACAGCCTGTTCGAGGCGAAGTTCGGCGTCCGCATGATCCGCGCCGTGGAGCGCTTGCGCGCGATTGCGGCGGATCGCACCAGCGCCGAGCTGTTGCATGTCCCCGAAGGCAGTCCGCTGCTGTCGGTCGAGCGCACCAGCTTCACTTACGGCGATCGTCCCGTCGAATGGCGGCGCGGCCTATACTCGACTGAAACGCACTGCTATTTGAACGAGTTGAGTTGAGCGGTTCCGGCGTGTCAGATCTGTTTCCACGTAGTAGTATTGCCCTGCAGCAAATACTCTGAGGTCAAGCCATGGATCGAGTTGTCCGTAAACGCCCCAAGTATCTGAATTTATTTCAGATTAAGCTACCTATCGCAGGTTTTGTGTCGATATTGCATCGCATTAGCGGCTTGGGTCTTTTTTTGATGCTTCCGTTCCTGATTTGGTTGCTCGAGCTTTCTCTCGGCTCTCGGGAATCCTTTGAAAGCCTGCAGTCGATCGTTTCGCACCCGCTGGCCAAACTGTTGTTGATCGGCCTCCTGTGGGCGTTCCTCCATCACTTTTGCATGGGGATCCGCATCCTGCTGATCGACATCCATGTCGGCGTCGATAAGGCACAGGCGAGCAACTCGGCCAAGATGGTGCTGGCCGTCAGCTTGCCCATGACACTGATCCTGGGGGCGAAGCTATGGTGAATCGCAAGATCGTCGGCGCCCATTATGGCTTGATCGACTGGCTGGCCCAGCGTGTTACCGGCGTCGCGATGGCGGTCTATACCATCGTCGTCGCGATCGCATTGCGGCAGGGCGCAGGAGCGAATTACGCAAGTTGGCACGAGTTCATGTCGGGCGGCTTGATGCGCTTCGCCACTTTCGTGTTCATCGTCAGCCTGTGCTGGCATGCCTGGGTCGGGGTGCGCGACATCTGGATGGATTACGTCCAGCCTGCCGGCATCAAGCTCGTATTGCACGTCCTGACCCTGCTGGCCCTGATCGGCTGCGCCGGCTGGGCGACACAAATCATCTGGAGGCTGTGAGCGCAACATGAGCCATAAAGTCGTCGTCCGCAAATTCGATGCGGTCATCGTCGGCGCCGGCGGCGCCGGCCTGCGCGCCGCCATCCAGCTGTCCGAGGCCGGCCTCAAGACCGCCGTGCTGACCAAGGTGTTCCCGACGCGCTCGCATACCGTCGCCGCGCAGGGCGGCGTGGCCGCCTCCCTGGGCAACTTCGAGGAGGATCACTGGCACTGGCACATGTATGACACCGTCAAGGGTTCCGACTGGCTCGGCGACCAGGACGCGATCGAGTTCATGTGCCGCAAGGCCAACGAATGCGTCATCGAGCTCGAGCATTACGGCATGCCCTTCGACCGCCTCGACAACGGCCGCATCTACCAGCGCCCGTTCGGCGGCCACATGTCGAACTTCGGCGAGAAGCCGGTGCGCCGTTCCTGCGCCGCGGCCGACCGCACCGGCCATGCGATGCTGCACGCGATGTACCAGCGCAACGTCAAGATCAATACCCAGTTCTTCATCGAGTGGATGGCGCTCGACCTGATCCGCGATGCCGAAGGCGAGGTGCTCGGCGTGACCGCTATGGAAATGGAGACCGGCGAAATCCATGCCTTCCACGCCAAGGCCACCATTTTCGCGACCGGCGGCGCGGGGCGCATCTATTACAGCTCGACCAACGCCTTCATCAACACCGGCGACGGCGTCGGCATGGCGGCGCGCGCCGGCATCCCGCTCGAGGACATGGAGTTCTGGCAGTTCCACCCGACCGGGGTGGCCGGGGCGGGCGTGCTGATCACCGAAGGGGTACGCGGCGAGGGCGGTATCCTCAGGAACAGGGCCGGCGAGCGCTTCATGGAGCGCTATGCGCCCAATGCCAAGGACCTCGCCTCGCGCGACGTGGTGTCGCGCGCGATGGTCACCGAGATCAACGAAGGCCGCGGCTGCGGGCCGAACCGGGATTTCGTGCTGCTCGACATCACGCACCTGCCGCCCGAAACGATCATGAAGCGGCTGCCGGGCATCCGCGAGATCGCGCTGCAATTTGCCGGCGTCGATGCCCTCAAGGAACCGATTCCGGTCGTGCCGACCTGCCACTACCAGATGGGCGGCATTCCGACCAACTACCTTGGCCAGGTCGTCGTGCCGGGCAAGCGCTCGCAGAACGAAATCGTGCCGGGCTTCTACGCCGCCGGCGAGTGCGCCTGCGCTTCGGTGCATGGCGCCAACCGCCTCGGCACCAACTCGCTGCTCGACCTGCTGGTGTTCGGCAAGTCGGCGGGCGAAACTGCCGTCGAGGAACTGGGGAAATCGCCCAAGGCGCACAAGCCTTTGCCAAAGGACGCCTTCGAAGCCACGCTGGCGCGTCTGAACCGTCTCGATACCCAGAAGGGCGGGGCCAATGTTCATGAAACCCGACTCGAAATGCAGCGCACGATGCAGAAGCACGCCGGCGTGTTCCGCTTTGCCGACCTGCTCAAGGAGGGCGTACAGAAGATCCTGGCGGTGCAACAGGACGTGCAACGGACAGAGATCAAGGACAAATCCAAGGTCTTCAACACCGCGCGCATCGAGGCGCTGGAACTCGACAACCTGATCGAGGTGGCGGTGGCGACGATGGTCTCGGCCGAGGCGCGCAAGGAAAGCCGTGGCGCCCACGTGCGCGACGATGCGCCGGATACGCCCGAGCATCCGAACGGCCGCGACGACACGAACTGGCTCAAGCACACGCTCTGGTACAAGGATGGCAATCGCCTGGATTACAAATCCGTCAACTTGCGGCCCATGTCGGTCGACACCATCGCGCTGAAGAAGCGTGCTTACTAAGCGAGAGACACGATGACGACGCGCACTCTTCGGTTCAAGATCTACCGCTACGATCCGGACCGGGATCGGAAGCCCTGGATGCAGGACATCGCGGTCGATGTCGATGCGACCGACCGCAAGCTGCTCGACGCCATGGTCAAGCTCAAGGCCGTCGATGACTCCATCGCCTTCCGCCGTTCCTGCCGCGAAGGCGTCTGCGGTTCCGACGCCCTCAACATCAACGGCCGCAACGGGCTGGCCTGCCTGACCGATCTTGCCAGCCTCCCGGACGGCAAGCCGATCGTGTTGCGCCCGCTGCCCGGCTTGCCGGTGATTCGCGACCTGATCGTCGACATGACGCAGTTCTTCAAGCAGTACCACTCGATCAAGCCCTACCTGATCAATAACGACCCGCCGCCCGAGCGCGAGCGCCTGCAGTCTCCCGAGGATCGCGAGGAGCTGGACGGGCTCTACGAGTGCATCCTGTGCGCCTGCTGCTCGACCTCCTGCCCGTCGTTCTGGTGGAACCCGGACAAGTTCGTCGGCCCGGCCGGTCTGCTGGCCGCCTACCGCTTCATCGCCGATACGCGCGACCAGGCGACCAACGAGCGCCTCGACAACCTCGAGGACCCGTACCGCCTGTTCCGCTGCCACACCATCATGAACTGCGTCGATGTCTGCCCGAAGGGTCTCAATCCCACCCAGGCGATCGGCAAGATCAAGGACATGATGGTCAAGCGGGCGATCTGACACATGCATGAACAGCAACGTGTCCGCACGGAAAAGTTGCGCTGGCGCAGCCGGCGGGCGCTGCTCGAACTCGATCTGGTACTGCAGCGCTTCTGGCAGCGGCAACCGGACATCCAGGGGGAAAGGCAGGCCGCGCAGCTCGAACGCCTGCTGGCACTGGAAGACCACGACTTGTGGGACCTGCTGAGCGGCCGGCGTGCCAGCGACGATCCGGCGGTGCAGGACATGGTCGCTCTGCTGCGGCAGCCGGCCGGCAACTGATTTTCGAATATCTCTACGGGAGACTGTAATGACGCAACGCACCGCAACCCTGACTTTCAACGGCAAGACCACCGAATTTCCGGTTTATGAAGGCACCATCGGTCCCGACGTGATCGACATTTCCAAGCTGTATGCGCAGACCGGCGCCTTCACCTACGACCCGGGCTTCATGTCCACGGCGGCCTGCAAGTCCTCGATCACCTACATCGACGGCGACAAGGGCCAGTTGCTGTACCGCGGCTACCCGATCGAGCAGCTGGCCGAGAAGTGCGACTTCATGGAAGTCTGTTACCTGCTCAAGGATGGCGAGCTGCCGAACCGGGCACAGTACGATGACTGGGTCGGTCAGGTGCGGCGCCACACCATGGTGCATGACCAGCTGACGCGCTTCTACAGCGGCTTCCGCCGCGACGCGCACCCGATGGCGGTGCTGGTCGGCGTGGTCGGCGGGCTGTCGGCCTTTTATCACGACTCGCTGAACATCGGCGATCCGGAAAACCGCAAGTCGGCGGCAATCCGCCTGATCGCCAAGATGCCGACGATCACGGCGATGGCCTATCGCTACAACAACGGCCTGCCGTTCATGTATCCGAAGAACGACTACGATTACGCGACGAATTTCCTGTACATGATGTTCGGCACGCCCTGCGAGGAGTTCAGGCCGAATCCGGTGCTGTCCCGCGCCCTGGATCGCATCCTCATCCTGCATGCCGACCACGAGCAGAACGCCTCGACCTCGACGGTGCGCCTGTCGAGCTCGTCCGGCGCCAACCCCTATGCCTGCATCGCGGCCGGCATCGCCTGCCTGTGGGGCCCGGCGCACGGCGGCGCCAACGAAGCCTGCCTGAAAATGCTCGAGGAAATCGGAGACGTCGCGCGCGTCCCCGAGTACATCAAGCGCGCCAAGGACAAGAACGACCCCTTCCGCCTGATGGGTTTCGGCCATCGCGTCTACAAGAATTTCGACCCGCGCGCCAAGCTGATGCGCGAAACCTGCCACGCAGTCCTCAACGAGCTGGGCCTGCACGACAGCCCGCTGTTCAGGCTGGCCCTCGAGCTCGAGCGCATCGCCCTCGAGGACGACTACTTCATCGAGAAGAAGCTCTACCCGAACGTCGACTTCTATTCCGGCATCGTGCAGAGCGCGCTGGGCATCCCGACCAACCTGTTCACCGGTATTTTCGCCATGGCCCGCACCATCGGCTGGGTCGCGCAGTGGTCGGAAATGATCGCCGATCCCGAGCAGAAGATCGGCCGCCCGCGCCAGCTGTTTACCGGTGCGCCCATGCGCAACGTGCCGGACATGAGCGCGCGTTGATTCATCGGCAAGGGGCTTCGTGGAGGAGGCCCCTTTTTTTCATCGATACTCATAAACAGAGGTGATGGCATGATGAAACAAATGTTGTCGAACTCGTACCTGTTCGGTTCGAACGCGCCCTATGTCGAAGAGCTCTACGAGGCGTTTCTTGCCAACCCCTCGGCGATCGATCCCGCCTGGCGCGACTACTTCGAAAAACTCGCCCACCTGCCCGGCGTCGGCGCCTACAACGGTCCCGATGTCGCCCATGCCCCGGTCCTCAATTCGTTTGCCCAGCGCGCCAGGGAAGGCAGCCTGCGTGCCGCGTCAAAGAGCAACGCCACGAATGAAAAGCAGACCAAGGTCCTGCAGCTGATCAATGCCTATCGCTTCCTGGGCAACCGCTGGGCGCAACTCGATCCGCTGAAGCGCCATCCGCGCCCCGAGGTGGATGAACTCGAACCTTCCTACTACGGCTTCACCGAGGCCGACCTGTCATCGACATTCCGGACCGGTTCGTTCGACATGGGGGTCGAGGAGGCCACGCTACGCGAAATCCTCGAAGCCCTGCGTCTGCGCTATTGCGGACACATCGGCGCCGAATACATGTACCTGACCGATGTGCGGCAGAAGCGCTGGATCCAGGCGCGTTTCGAGCCGGTCCGCACGACGCCGCGCTACCCCGACGCGGACAAGAGACGTTTCCTGACCGCCATCACGGCGGCCGAGACCCTCGAGCGCTACCTGCATACCCGCTATGTCGGCCAGAAGCGTTTCTCCCTCGAGGGCGGCGAAGCCATGATCCTGGCGATGGACCAGTTGATCAGGACCGCCGGTACGCTGGGCGTCAAGGAGATCGTCATCGGCATGGCCCACCGCGGGCGCCTCAACGTGCTGGTGAATATCCTGGGCAAGCAGCCGGGCATGCTGTTCGCCGAGTTCGAGGGCAAGAAGAAATCCGACCTGCTTGCCGGCGACGTGAAATACCACATGGGCTACTCCTCGGACGTCGCCACGCCGGGCGGCCCGGTGCACCTGACGCTGGCCTTCAACCCCTCGCACCTCGAAATCGTCAACCCCGTGGTCGCCGGCTCGGTGTATGCCCGCCAGCTGCGTCGCGGCGCAGCGGGAATGAACGAGGTGCTGCCGGTGCTGATTCACGGCGACGCGGCCGTCGCCGGGCAGGGCGTCAACCAGGAAATGCTCAATTTTTCGCAGACGCGCGGCTACGGCACGGGCGGCACGGTGCATATTGTCGTCAACAACCAGATCGGCTTCACCACCTCCGATCCGCGCGACCTGCGTTCCTCGATCTATTGCACCGATGTCTTCAAGATGGTCGAGGCGCCGATCTTCCACGTAAACGGCGACGATCCGGAGGCGGTCGCCTTCGTCACCCAGCTGGCGCTGGAATTCCGCCAGGAATTCGGGAAGGATGTCGTCGTCGACATCGTCTGCTTCCGCAGGCACGGCCACAACGAAGCCGACGAGCCGATGGTCACCCAGCCCCTGATGTACAAGAAGGTCGCCGCGCATCCGGGCACGCGCAAGCTCTATGCCGAGAAGCTCATCGGCCAGGGCGTCATCGCTGCCGGCGAGGACGAGCAGATGATCCGGGATTACCGCGCCGCCCTGGACCAGGGCAAACACCTGGTCGACCCGGTCATCAGCAATTTCAAGAGCGCCGCTGCCGTGGATTGGAGTCCCTATGTCGGCGCGCGCTACACCGAGACCTGCGATACCCGGGTGCCGCTCGCCGAGTTGCAACGTCTGGGCAGGCGTTTGACCGACATCCCCGCGGGCTTCACCCTGCATCCCCGCGTGCAGAAGGTCATCGACGACCGGCGCCTGATGATCGAGGGCAAGCTGCCGGTGGACTGGGGGATGGCCGAGAACCTGGCCTACGCGACCTTGCTGGCGGCGGGCCACGGCATCCGCATTTCCGGCGAGGATGTCAACCGCGGCACCTTCTTCCATCGCCATGCCGCCTGGCACGACCAGCAGCGCACGAAGTGGGACGAGGGGATTTATCAGCCGCTCGCCAACCTGTTGCCCGGTCAGCCGCGTTTCCAGTGCTGGGACTCGGTCCTCTCCGAAGAGGCGGTGCTCGGTTTCGACTACGGTTACGCCACCGCCTCGCCCAACGAACTGGTGATCTGGGAGGCGCAGTTCGGCGACTTCGCCAACGGCGCGCAAGTGGTGATCGACCAGTTCCTCGCGTCCGGCGAGGCGAAATGGGGCCGTTCCTGCGGCCTGGTGCTGTTGTTGCCGCACGGTTACGAAGGCCAGGGGCCGGAGCATTCCTCGGCGCGCATCGAGCGCTACCTGCAACTGTCGGCCGATTTCAACTGGGAAGTGTGCATGCCGACCTCGGCGGCCCAGATGTTCCATCTGCTGCGCCGCCAGATGCTGCGCAAGCAAAGAAAACCGCTGGTGGTGTTCACGCCGAAATCCCTGCTGCGCAGCAAGGACGCCGCCTCCAGCCTGGCGGACCTGACCGAAGGGGCCTTCCAGACCGTGTTCGGCGAGACCGATCCGCTCGACCCGAAAAAGGTGACGCGCGTCTTGCTCTGCGCCGGCAAGGTTTATTACGACCTGCGCAACGCTCGGCGGGAACAGCAGCTCGATCACATCGCGATCCTGCGCACGCCGCAGCTGTATCCGATGGACGATCGGCGCCTGGCCGAAGAGCTCAGGAAGTATCCGAACATGAAAGAACTGGTCTGGTGTCAGGAAGAGCCGGAAAACCAGGGCGCCTGGTATGCCAAGCATCACCGGTTTGTCGAGCTGGTCGGGAAGGGACAGAGCCTGCATGTCGTATCAAGGCCCGCCTCGGCCTCGCCGGCGGTCGGCAGCGCCGCCGTGCATGCCGAGCAACAGAAGAAGATCGTCGAAACGGCGCTGGGGGCCCTCTGACGCCGCATCGCCGACCCCGGGCCGTCCTCGGTCGATGAAACGCCAGGGGTTGCGGTCGGCACGTAAGGCGTTACCTCGATAATCCCCAAACGGAGTGAATAACATGCTGATTGAAGTCAAAGTTCCGCAACTCTCGGAGTCCGTCGCCGAAGCGACCCTGGTGAGCTGGCACAAGAACGTCGGGGATGCCGTGGCCCGCGACGAAAACCTGATCGACATCGAGACCGACAAGGTCGTGCTCGAACTGCCGGCGCCCGAATCGGGCGTGCTCGTCGAGGTTCTCAAAGGCAACGGCGATTCGGTCGCCTCCGGCGAGCTGATCGCGAGAATCGATACCGAAGCGAAAGCCAGCGCCAGCGCAGCGGCGCCCGCCGCCAAGGCCGCCCCCGCGGCGGCAGGCGCTGGTCCCGCCGCGCGCAAGGCCCTCGCCGAGAAGGGCCTCGATGCCGCCGCCGTGCAGGGCACCGGGCCCGGCGGGCGCGTCACCAAGGCGGATGTGCTCGGCACCGCGGCCCCGCCCAAGCCGGCCGCGCCCGCTGCCGGCGTTCCGGGTGCCGTCTCGCCAGCGCCGACTTTATTAGCCCCCCTCGCTCGCAACCCCGGCTCGCTGCCCCCC
>CAZPIE010000034.1:0-14140 GCA_964586275.1 uncultured Methyloversatilis sp.
GGCCGTGGTCAGCCTGCGCTCGAGTTCCGGGGACAACTGCGGCATTGCCAGCTACCAGTAAGGATGACCCGGCGATTATAGGGGGCGCCCCCCTGAACCGGCTAGCTGGCCGCAACGCGTTCGTAGTAACGGGCACGATAGAGCAGGCGTCGCTTCTCGGGTGTTTCGGTGAAGCCGCTGCGGTCGTGCAGGACGTTGTTGCAAACCAGCCCCATGCCGGGTTCGAGGCGGCCGTGGAAGGTCCACGGGGTCGGCGTCGCGAGGATGCGCTCGAGCGCCGTGCGCGCGGTGACCGCCGCCGCGTTCCAGGCGATGCTGACGATGCGGGCCGTGTAGCGCATGTGCAGCGTGCCGTCGGCATTGACGGAAAAGACCGGCCCGGGTTGCGCATCCCGCGCCACGCCCTGGTCGTCGGTGCGCGCCGGAATCGTCATCGCGTCGGGCGCCGACAGCGCACGGATGAAATCCGGATTCTCGTCGCGCAGCAGAAGGTAGGCGATCTCGTGGTCGAGCAGCTGGTTGGTGCCGCCGGTCGCGCCGCTCTGCACGCAATGCAGCAGCAGGCCGCGGATCGTGCGTTCGGGCGCGTTGTAGTAACCGTCGGTATGCCAGCGGATCGGCTTGTCGGTATATGGGATGAACTCCTTGCGCTCGCCGCGCTGCTCGGCGCCCGTGACGGAAATCGGCGAAATGCCGTCGTTGTCGGTCAGCCAGTGGCCATCGAGCGCCGTCATGCCGAGCTGCGCGCCGAGCCGGCGCGGAATCTCCTTGTCGGGATCGGTACCGGTCTTGCTGACGTAAATCGCCATGTTGCAGCGCTGGTTGAGATCGACGAGACTGGCCCGCTCGGCGGCTTTGAGCTGGCGCGGGTCATCCAGCGTCACGACGATGTCTTCGATGCGCCGCGGCGCGGTATCGAGTTTCTGCTCCCGCCATGCGGCATAGGCGCAGGCATCGTTCAGGTCGAAAGGACCCGGCATGATGTGCTTCCTTTTAGTCGATCGAGCCGCGCAGATCCTGCCGCCGCTCGCTCTTGGCCTGTTCCGGGTTGAAAAGACCGGCGAGGGTCTTTTCCAGCATCTTTAGGGCTTCCGGCGCCTCGATGTCCATGGCCTGATCGACCACCCAGAGCTTGTCCTTCTCGGGCAGCACGTCGCGCAGACAGGCGGCGAAAAAACGCTTGAAACCGAAATCCGGCCCCTTTTCGTCGTAGTCGAATTCGGCGTATTCGGCGGCACGGCGGTTGAACAGGTCGATGAAATGCCGCTGCGACTCACCCGGTACGGCCTCGCCCAGCAGCATGATGTTGTTTTCCTCGACGAAGCGGCCGATGTTCCTGGCCAGCACCGTCGTGAATTCCACACGAGCGTCTTCATCCAGTTCGCGATAGGCGACGCGATCGGCCGACACCGCGAGAAAGGCAAGAAATTCGCACACGAAGTCGAAGTATTGGCGACCCGGATCGATGTCGTAGTCGGCCTTGCGCATGCGCTTGATCGACTCGATGGCGAGCTTCCACGCCAGCACGGCCACCACCGAGGCCAGCGTCGCGGGGGAGCGCTGGCCCTTGGTGTGGAATTTGGTCTTCAGGCGGATGGCCATGGCTTAGTGCCGTCCCGCCAGCTCCGACTTTGCGGGATCAGGGATCAATAACCACCCTTGCCCTTCGGCTGGGGCAGGCCGGCAATCCGGCAACCCTGCTTGGCCGCGCCGCCATTCGGGAACAGGTCGAACAGCAGCTTGGTGTCGGCCTCGGGCAGCACACCCTCGTCCTGCAGGCCCTTGACCAGGTTGCGCATGTTGGGCGTGTGGCCTTCTTCCTGATATTTCTGCCGCAGATAGTTGATGACTTTCCAGTGATTATCGGTCAGTTCGATGTTTTCGGCGGCGGCGAACGCAGCCACCGCTTCCTCGCTGTAGTCGGGTTCCAGCAGATAGCCGTAATCATCGACTTCTTTTTCTTCGCCGTTGATGACGATACCCATGATTTTCTCCTTGGCTATGAGTTGAGATGAATTTTTCGAATCATTCTAGCTGCCGTCCGCCGAACTGGACTTGTGCGGCACGAAAATGCCGCAGCCGCGCTTGCGCTCGATGCTCGCCCCGGCCAGATCAAGCTGCACACCCTGCAGCGCGAACTGGAGATCGACCATTTCAGGGTTCGTCACAGGACTGCCCGCCGCCCGACAGCGGGTTTGCCGTGGCTTCCAGTTGCTGGCGCGACCAGGCAGCCATGATCTCAGCCCAGCGTGCCGCAGTGACCGGGTCAACATCGAAAATCGTGAAACGGCGATGCTCGCGAATGCGCAAACGGAGAAACGGCACGCCACCTGCTGCGAACTCGATCTGCTGCAATTCGATTTCCTGGTTGCCCACGGGCACACGAAACTTGTCAAGGCTGGTAATCTTGTCCACGGTGGGTCGGCTCACCGCCAGAATAGAATAACGCCGCATCAGTTGGGGATGGACTATCGCACCACAAGCCTTAGGGGGCCATCACCGCATCGGAGAAAACCCCATACTCCTTTCGGGTAGGTTCACCTAAGCCCTCGAATGCGGCTATTCTACCTGCCGGAGGTATGGTACCAGAGATAATCCGAACCCGATAATGGCAAAAAATCGGAATCCGATGCACCCCTAGCGATCATCAGTTCCCAACAGTCACCTACGAGGAGATAACATGGCCAAACAGCCTCACGCTACCCCTTTGCTTGACCAACTCGAGTCCGGCCCCTGGCCCAGTTTTGTCACCGGCTTGAAGCGTCTGGCGAAGGACAAGGATTACGTCGTCGACCTGCTCGGCCATCTCGAGCACTCTTACAAGACCCGCAAGGGTTACTGGAAGGGCGGTACGGTCGGTGTTCTCGGTTACGGCGGTGGTGTCATTCCCCGCTTCACCGAAATCAAGGATGAAAATGGCGAACCCCAGTTCAAGGATGCCGCCGAATTCCACACCATCCGCATCATGCCCCCCCCCGGCATGCACTACGATACCGACACCCTGCGCAAGTTCTGCGACATCTGGGAAAAGTACGGTTCCGGCCTGATCGCGCTGCATGGCCAGACCGGCGACATCATGATGCAGGGCTGCACCACCGAGAATGTCCAGCCCGCCTGGGACGAAATCAACCAGATGGGCTTCGACATGGGTGGCGCCGGCCCGTCCGTCCGCACCGGCATGTCCTGCGTCGGCGCCGCGCGTTGCGAGCAGTCCTGCTACGACGAAGCCAAGGCGCACCAGGACATCGTCAATCGCTTCCTCGACGACATCCACCGCCCCGCTCTGCCCTACAAGTTCAAGTTCAAATTCTCCGGCTGCGGCAACGACTGCATGAACTCGATCCAGCGCGCCGACATGGCGATCATCGGCACCTGGCGCGACAACATGAAGACCGATGACGCGCTCGGCAAGAAGTGGTTCGCCAAGCACGGCATGAACGAGTTGATCAACGACGTGATCGCCATGTGCCCGACGCGCGCCCTGCAGGTCAAGGAGACCAAGGACGTACGCAAGGATGCCCACGTCAGCGCCGTCGCCCTGAACGACAGCCAGTCCCTCGAAATCGACAATAAGGATTGCGTGCGCTGCATGCACTGCATCAACGTCATGACCGGCGCCCTCGGCCCGGGCAAGGACAAGGGCGCGACCGTTCTCGTCGGCGGCCACGGCCACCTCAAGATCGGCGCCACCCTCGGCACGGTGATCGTGCCCTTCATGTCCCTGAAGCAGGAAGAAGACTACGAGAAGCTCGTCGAACTGGCGCAGACCATCATCGACTTCTTTGCCGAAAACGCCCTCGAGCATGAGCGTATCGGCGAGATGATCGAGCGTATCGGCCTGGCCAACTTCCTCGAAGGCATCGATGTGGAAGTTGACCCGAACATGGTCAATTGCCCGCGCTCGAACCCCTACGTCAATACCGGCGGATGGGACGAAGAAGTCGCCAGGCTCCAAGCCAAGAAGGCCGCGGCCTAAGTCATTTCACCCCGCACCGCAGACCGGATTCCCACCAGAATCCGGCTTGCGGCCAAGGTGAAAACCCTATTCGCATAGCGACAATTCACGACTAAATTACTCGGAGACGATTCATGGCTCAACCTCAAGCGCGCAAGCCGGTCGAGTACTTCCTCGACAACAAGAAATTCCTCCACCCGAAACTCGCCGCCAACTACGGCAATTGGAAATACCACGACCGTCCGCGTCCCGGCGTGCTGCACCATGTCTCGAACACGGGCGACGAAGTGTGGACCGTGCGGGCCGGCACCGCCCGCCAGATGGACGTGTTCACGATTCGCAAGCTCTGCGACATCGCCGACCAATTCGCCGAAGGCCGCGTCCGCTTCACCATCCGTTCCAACATCGAATACATCCTCTCCGACGAAAAGAAGGTTGCGCCGCTGATCGCCGAACTCGAGAAGAACGGCTTCCCCGTCGGCGGCACCGGCAACTCCGTTTCCATGGTTGCCCACACCCAGGGCTGGCTGCACTGCGACATCCCCGGCACCGACGCCTCCGGCGTGGTCAAGTCGATGATGGATGCCCTGTTCGACGACTTCAAGAAGGAAGAGATGCCCAACCGCGTGCGTCTGTCCACCTCCTGTTGCGAAATCAACTGCGGCGGACAGGCCGACATCGCCGTCATCATCCAGCACACCAAGCCTCCCAAGATCAACCACGATCTGGTCGCCAACGTCTGCGAACGTCCGACCGTCGTCGCGCGCTGCCCGGTCGCGGCGATCCGTCCCGCCCTGGTGAATGGCAAGCCCAGCCTCGAAGTCGACGAGAAGAAGTGCATCTGCTGCGGCGCCTGCTACCCCCCCTGCCCCCCGATGCAGATCAACGACCCGGAACATTCCAAGCTGGCGATCTGGGTGGGCGGCAAGAACTCCAACGCCCGCAGCAAGCCGTCCTTCCACAAGATGGTTGCCGCCGGCCTGCCCAACAATGCCCCGCGCTGGCCCGAGGTCAACGCGATCGTCAAGAACATCCTGATGGTCTACAAGGCGGATGCCCGTCCGTGGGAGCGCATGGCCGACTGGATCGAGCGCATCGGCTGGCCGCGTTTCTTCGAGAAGACCGGCCTGCCCTTCACCAAGTACATGATCGACGATTGGCGCGGCAGCCGTTACAACCTGAACGCTTCGGCCCACGTCCGCTTCTGAGGATCCCAGCACAATGAAGTTTTCGATTCTGGTCAGCGAAGGTCCCTACACGCACCAGTCCTCCGACACCGCCTATCAGTTTGCCAAGGCGGTGTTGGCGAAGGGCCACGAGATCTTTCGCATCTTCTTCTATCACGACGGCGTCAACAATGCCACGCGTCTCACCACGCCCCCGCAGGATGACCGCAACATCGTCAACCGCTGGTCGAAACTGGCCGAGGAAAACAACCTCGACCTCGTGGTCTGCGTCGCCGCTGCCCAGCGCCGCGGCATCGTCGACGACGGCGAGATGAAGCGCAACGGCAAGGATGCCACCAACCTGGCGCCCGGTTTCCGCATCTCCGGTCTCGGTCAACTGATCGAAGCCGGCATCCAGTCCGACCGCCTGGTCGTGTTCGGCGACTGAGGGGACCCAAGATGACTACCAAGAAATTCATGATGGTCAATCGCAAGGCGCCCTACGGCACCATCTACGCCTGGGAAGCGCTGGAAGTGGTGCTGATCGCCGCGGCCTTCGAGCAGGATGTCTCGCTGGCCTTCCTCGACGATGGCGTGTTTCAGTTGAAGAAGGGCCACAACACCAAGGGCATCGAGGTCAAGGCCTTCGAAAAGACCTGGGGCGCGCTGGAGGATTACGACATCACCAAGCTGTACGTCTCCCAGGAAGCCCTGGCGGAACGCGGCTTGACCGCCGACGATCTCGCCGTGCCTGTCGAAGTGCTCTCCCGTGCCGACATCGGCAAGCTGATGGAAGAGCAGGACGTTCTCCTGTCGTTCTGAGGAAAGCAACATGCTGCATATCATCAACAAGTCCCCCTACGACCGTCCCGCTCTGGATTCCGCGCTGGCCACCGGCGAAGGCGCCATCCTTCTGATCGAGGATGGCGTCTATGCGGCCCTCAAGGGCGGTGCTGCAGAAGGCAAGATCAATGGCGCCATGGGCAAGTTCAAGTTTTATGCCCTGACCGCCGACCTTGAAGCGCGCGGCATCGTCGACCGCGTGATGGACGGCATCACCGCTGTCGATTACGCCGGCTTTGTCGATCTCGTCGCGAATAACAAAACCTGCCAGTCATGGCTGTAAACCAATCACAATCAATCAACCAGGAGACCAAAAATGGCTATCGAAGTTAATGGTAAGAGCTACGAAACCGACGAAGAAGGATATCTGGTCAACCTCGGCGACTGGAACGAAGAAGTCGCGGCCTTCCTCGCCCAGCAGGAAGGCGTCACCCTGACCGAGAACCACTGGGAAGTCATCAACTTCCTGCGCGACTACTATACCGAGTTCCAGATCGCCCCGGCCGTGCGCGTGCTGACCAAGGCGATCGGCAAGAAGCTCGGCGCCGACAAGGGCAACAGCCAGTATCTGTACGAACTGTTCCCCTACGGCCCGGCCAAGCAGGCTTGCAAGATCGCCGGCCTCCCGAAGCCGACCGGCTGCGTCTAAACAGTAGCAATGCGCTGCGGGATGGCTTGCTTGCCGTCCCGCCAGCGCCGAGTTTCGCAGCGTTGCCGACAGGCCCCTCCGGAAATGTCGTGGCTTGACGCGCGTAACGTTGCGCCTTTGATTGCTGTGTTCGCTGTGGTGCCTCGTCCATGACACTGTTCTTCGCGATCCTGTTCTACCTGGCTACCGCCCTGTTCGTCGTCGGCCTGGCTTACAAGATCTACGACTTCGCCCGCACACCGGCGCCACTGTCGATTCCCACGACGCCGGCCCCGACCACGACGACGGGAGTTGTCTTCCGCATGGCCCGGGAAGTCGTACTCTTCGAAAGCCTGTTCAAGGGCAACCTGTGGATCTGGCTGTTCGGCTGGCTGTTCCACATGGGCCTTTTCCTCGTGCTGGTGCGCCACCTGCGCTACTTCATCGAACCGATTCCCGCCTGGCTGCTCTTCTTCCAGCCCTTCGGCAAGTACGCCGCGTTCATGATGATTGCCGGGTTGGGCGGCCTGTGGGCCCGTCGCCTCCTCGTCGAACGCATCCGCTACATCAGCACCCCGTCCGATCACCTCTGGCTGGCGCTCCTCGTCGGAATCGGGATCAGCGGTGCGGCCATGACCTTTGTTTCGCACGTCGATGTCGTCGCCATCAAAACATTCTTCCTCGGCCTGATGGTCTTCGAGATCAACCCCTTGCCGACCCATCCGGCACTCATCATCCATCTGCTTCTTGTAGCATTGCTGATGATCCTGTTCCCCTTCAGCAAGCTGCTGCATGCCCCGGGCGTCTTCTTCAGCCCGACCCGCAACCAGGCCGACACCCCGCGCGAGAAACGTCATCTGGCAGCGTGGGCCGCCCAGATCGAGAAGAACTGACATGGCCGATCTTGAGTTTCCGATTCCCAAGTACCGCGACTACCCCGAAGTCCCGGCCATCAAGGCTGGCGCCATGGCGCACTCGCGGCCACACGTCGCCAGCGAGAAGATCCAGGAAGCCCTCGGCTACCAAACCAAACTCGCCGAGGACTGGCAGGTCACGCACGACAAGGCCATCGGCAAGTTCGGCGAGTTGCTGGGCAAATACCGTTCGCTCAAGGTGTTCATGGACGCCTGTGTGCACTGCGGCGCCTGCACCGACAAATGCCACTACTTCATCGGCACCAACGATCCGAAGAACATGCCGGTGGCACGTCAGGAACTGATGCGTTCGGTGTATCGCCGCTATTTCACGTTCGCCGGCAAGATGTTTCCGAGCCTGGTTGGCGCGCAGGACCTCACCAAGGAACTGCTCGACGAGTGGTACACCTACTTCTGGCAATGTTCCGAATGTCGGCGCTGCTCCGTGTTCTGCCCCTACGGCATCGATACGGCCGAAGTCACCATGGCGGCCCGCCACATCCTCGATACCGTCGGCTACGGCCAGAAATACACGAACGAGATTCTTGGCAAGATCAACAAGATCGGCAACAACCTCGGCCTGCCGGGTCCGGCGCTCGAAAACACGCTGGAAGGTCTCGAAGAGGACTTGAAAGAGAGCACCGGTTTCGACATCAAGTATCCGCTCGATGTCCAAGGCGCCGAAGTCCTGCTGGTGACGCCATCCGCCGACTTCTTCGCCGAACCGCACATCGAAAGCCTGATCGGCTACGGCAAGGTCTTCCACGCCGCCGGCATCAGCTGGACGCTCTCGTCCTACGCATCGGAAGCTGGCAACTTCGGCCTGTTCGACGGCGACTACGAGATGATGCGCAAGGTTGCCCTGCGGATCCGCAAGGCTGCCCTCGAACTCGGGGTGAAACGCATCGTCGTCGGCGAATGCGGCCATGCCTGGCGGGTTGCCTACGCCTTCTGGAACACGCTCAGTGGTCTGGGCGCCGGCGCCAACGATCCTTTCGCCATCGAACTGCAAAAGCAGCTCGACCCGCGCTACAAGCAGCCGTCGCACATCTGCGAATTCACCTGGGATCTGATCCAGCAGGGCCGTCTCCGGTTCGACAAGGAAGCCAACGATCACCGCATCATTACTTTCCACGATTCCTGCAACGTGGCGCGCGGGTCGCGCATGGGCGATTACGTCGGCGGGCAATTCGAGATTCCGCGCAACATCATCAAGGCGGTGGCCAACAAATATGTCGAGATGGCGCCGGATACCATCCGCGAAGTCACCTTCTGCTGCGGCGGCGGCGGCGGCATCTTGACCGACGAACTCGTCGAAGCCCGCATCAAGGGCGCCTTCCCGCGCATGGAAGCCCTGCAGCAGGTGGTCGACCAGCATGGCGTCAACTTCATGGCGACCATCTGCGCGATCTGCAAGGCGCAATTCACCAAGGTTCTGCCTTATTACGGTTTCAACATGCGACTGGTTGGAGGAGTACACCAGTTGGTGAGCACCGCGATACGCCTCGGCAACGAGCAATAAATACGAAACGCAACTCGATCATTACGGAGACGACGATGTCAGCGACCCCCGAAACCCATAGCGAAAAGTTGAGCTTCCGCAGGTACAAGGATGGCGAAAAGCCCGATTCCTACAAGCGGATGCAAGAGAAGATCTTCCAGGCCGGCTGGTCCTACAAGTGTCCGACCTACATCCAGTCGACCCCGCCCTGCCAGGGTTCCTGCCCGTCCGGCGAGGACATCCGCGGTTATCTCAACATCGTGCGCGGCATCGAGAAGCCGCCGGTTGGCGCTGACGGCAAGCCTGTCATGCCCTGGCAGGAATATGCCTGGCGCCGCCTGACCGAGGCCAACCCGCTGCCCGCCGTGATGGGCCGCGTCTGCCCGGCGCCCTGCGAAAGCGGTTGCAACCGCAACCAGGTCGAGGATCACGTCGGCATCAACTCCGTCGAGCACTACCTCGGCGAGTATGCAATCAAGAACAATCTCCAGTTCAAAAAGCCCGAGAAGCTCCTCGGCAAGAAGGTTGCCGTCATCGGCGGCGGTCCCGCCGGCCTGTCGGTCGCCTACCAACTGGCGCTAAAGGGCTATTCCTGCACCATCTTCGACGAACATGAACATCTCGGCGGCATGATGCGCTATGGCATCCCGGGTTACCGTACGCCGCGCGACGTTCTCGATGCCGAAATCCAGCGCATCCTCAACCTCGGCGTCGAAACGAAGCTGAAGTGCAAGATCGGCGTCGACATCACCATGGAACAGATCCGCAAGGACTACGACGCGGTGTTCCTCGGCCTTGGCGCCCAGGGCGGCCGCGCCCTGCCCGCCGAAGGCGCCGACAACGTGTCCAACGTCGTGACCGCCACCGCCTTCCTCAAGGCCTTCAACGACGGCCGCCTCAAGACCGTCGGCAAAAACGTGGTGGTGGTCGGCGGCGGCGACACCTCGATGGACGTCGCCACCGTCGCCCGCCGCCTCGGCCATATCGAAAACGTCAAGCCCACCGACTGGGAGGGCGCGATCGCCGGCCAGCTGGCGCAAGACGTTGCCAGCATTTCCAACCGCCAGGGCGCCGATGTCGTGCTGACCTCGGTCTTCATGACCGCCAGCAAGCAGGAACTCGATCACGCCCAGTCCGAAGGCATCGCAATCATGCAAGGCTGGATGCCGGTCGCCGTGATCAAGGGCGCCGACGGCCGCGCCACCGCCCTGCGCGTCAAGCAGTGCGAAGCCAAGATGGTCGGCGGCCGCCTCGACATCAAGCCCATCGAAGGCACCGAAAAGGATCTACCGGCCGACCTGATCGTTTCCGCGATCGGCCAGACGGTCGACCTCGTCGGCCTCGAAGAGTTCAACAATGGCAAGGGTGCCGTCAGCGCCGACAAGAATTACCAGGTGCAAGGCAAGCCCGGCGTGTTCGCAGGCGGCGACGTCATTCGCCCCCACCTGCTGACCACCGCGATCGGCCATGGCGCGATTGCCGCCGATGGCATCGACCAATATCTGCAGGGCCTGGAAGTCGGCCGGCGTCCGAAGGTGGATGTGCATGTCTTCGACCTGATGCGCAAGTACGTTGAAAAAGGGTTGCCCCTCGAAGAGGTCAAGGAACCGCTGCGCGGCACGGATAAAACGAAATCCGTGCATAACTACGACAACCGCTCGGAGCGTTACATCATCCCGCACTCGGAGCTGTTCCTCGGCCACTTCCAATACACCCCGCGCAACAAGCGCCACATCACGCATCTGAACAAGGAGTCCGCGCTGGGCAACTTCGAGGAGCGCCTCGAGCCGCTCGACGACAAGCAGGTCGTTGCCGAAGCGAAGCGCTGCATGAGCTGCGGCCTGTGTTTCGAGTGCGACAACTGCGTCATGTACTGCCCGCAAACGGCCGTCTATCGCGTCAAGAAGACCGAGGCGACCACGGGCCGCTATGTCGCGACGGATTACGACAAGTGCATCGGTTGCCATATCTGCCACGATGTCTGCCCGACCGGCTACATCCAGATGGGCCTTGGTGAATAACGCAGCACACAAGGGGTAAGGAGGAGTATGGCCATCATGAAACGGATGCTCGTCGGTCTCGCGGCGACCCTGCTGCTTGCCCCCGTTTTTGCGACCGCGGGCGCGCCGAAGCCGAACGTGATCATCGAGAATCCCGGTCAGTGCATCGCACCGACGGCGCAGATGCGCGTCAATCACATGAAGATGCTCAATCACTCGCGTGACCGCACCCTGCGCCAGGGCATCCGCGGCGAGAAAGCCAGCCTCAACGGCTGCGTCGATTGCCATGCCAGCAAGACGACCGGATCGGTGCTCGGCAAGGATGGTTTCTGCGAAAGCTGCCACACCTATGCAGCGGTAAAAGTCGATTGCTGGCAATGCCATCAACCGAAGGCCGGATTTAAACATGCCGAGGCTGCGGGAGTAAAACCATGAGCCAACCGCAGGACAAGTCTCGTCGCAATTTTGTCGGCGCCGCCGCCGTGGCGGGCGCCGGTCTGGGAACTCTTACCCTTGCCCCGGGCCTGCACCTGATTCAGGTTTCGGAAGCAAATACTCCCGCCCAGGGCGCCTCAGGGAAGGTGCGCTGGGGCATGCTGATCGACACGACCAAGTGCGCGAGCGGATGCGATGCCTGCGTCAAGGCCTGCAACACCGAAAACGGCATCAACGAAACCCTCGAGGATGCGCGGCAAGGCTCGCAGTGGATCCGCAAGATCGATCTGAAGAATCCCAAGACCGGCCAGGAGCACTCCCTGCCGATGCTCTGCCAGCATTGCGCCCATCCGCCCTGCGTCGATGTCTGCCCGACGGGCGCGTCGATGAAGCGCGCCGACGGCATCGTGCTGGTCGATCGCCACACCTGCATCGGCTGCCGCTACTGCATGCTGGCCTGCCCCTACAAGGCGCGCTCGCTGGTCCATCTGCCGCTCACGAACCAGAATCCGGAAGTGCCGCGTGGCAAGGGCTGCGTCGAATCCTGCACCTTCTGCGTCCAGCGCGTCGACAAGGGCCTGAAGCCGGCCTGTGTCGAAGCCTGCCAGGCGCATGCGGAGGGCGCCATGCTGTTCGGCGATCTCAACGATCCCGCCAGCGAAATCGCGCAACGCATCGCCAAGGAAAAAACCACCCAGGTGCGCGGCGATCTGAAACTCGATCTCGGCGTGCGTTATCAGGGAATCTGACCATCATGCAAACCGCACTCACCAACCGTCTCGAAGGCACGAGCTTCTACGCCCTGGCCGGTATCGGCGCCCTGATCAGCCTGCTCGGTCTGGGCGCGGCGCTCTACGTGGGAACCATCGGCCACCACGTCACCGGCATGAACAACCAGGTGTTCTGGGGCCTGCCGCATGTCTTCGCCATTTTCCTGATCGTCGCCGCCTCGGGCGTGCTCAACGTCGCCTCGATCGGCACCGTGTTCGGCAAGCAGGCCTACAAGTCGCGCGGGCCGCTCTCCGGCCTGCTGGCGATCACGATGCTCGCTGCCGGCTTGTTCGTCATCATGCTCGATCTCGGCCGCGTCGACCGCCTGGTCATCGCCATGACCCATGTCAACTGGACTTCGGTCTTCGGGTGGAACATGGTCCTCTATCCGGTGTTCTTCGGCCTCGTCGGCCTCTACGTCTGGATGCTGATGGACCGGAAGATGTACGCCTACTCCAAGACTGTCGGCATCGCCGCCTTCGTCTGGCGCCTGGTCATGACCACCGGTACCGGCTCGATCTTCGGTTTCGTCGTCGCGCGCCAGGCTTACAACTCCGCGCTGATCGCGCCGATGTTCATCATCATGTCCTTCGCCTGGGGCCTGGCGGTCTTCCTGCTGTTCCAGAGCGCGATGTACAAATGGCATGGCGCCGAACTGCACGAGTCGATCCGCAAGCGTCTCAACAACCTGCTCGGCGTCTTCGTCGCCGCGGTGTTCTACTTCGTGCTGGTCTATCACCTGACGAACATTTACTTCGCCAAGCAGACCGAGTTCGAGCAGTTCATCCTGCTCAGCGGCGGCATCTTCCCGCAGCTGTTCTGGGGCGGTTTCGTCGTGCTTGGGACGATCGTGCCGCTGCTGCTGCTCTTCGTGCCATCGATGCAGCGCAGCGCCGGCGCTGGCACGGCCGCCGCCCTGCTGACCGTCGTCGGCGGCCTGTGCTTCCTCTACGTCTTCATCGTCGGCGGCCAGGCGTATCCGCTCGACATGTTCCCGGGCATGGAAATCAAGAGCACGTTCTTCGACGGCCAGATCGACCACTACGTGCCGAGCATGCCCGAGATACTCCTGAGCATCGGCGGTATCGGCGTGGCGTTCCTGCTGACCCTGATCGCGGTGCGCGTCCTGCCCTTCATGCCGCAGGACGACATCGCCAAGCTGCAGGCCAGCGGCGCCCTGCACGACTGAAGCATCCTGTGCGGCGGAATCCCCGCAGGGGGATTCCCCGGGCAACATGCAGCGCACCATGCATCGTTTCCTGATTTCCGCCGCGCACAAGTCCTCGGGCAAGACCACGCTGAGCATCGGCCTCGCCGCCGCCCTGCGCGCGCGCGGCCTGTCGGTGCAGCCCTTCAAGAAGGGACCGGACTACATCGATCCGCTCTGGCTGGGCCATGCCGCCGGACGCGGCTGCCGCAACCTCGATTTCTTCCTTTCGCCGCACGACGAGATCAAGGCGCAATTCGCCCATGGTCATGACGCCGACGTCTGCCTCGTCGAAGGCAACAAGGGGCTGTACGACGGCCTCGCGCTCGACGGCAGCAACAGCAACGCCGCCCTCGCCCGCCTGCTCGACCTGCCGGTCGTCCTGGTGCTCGATACGCGCGGCCAGACGCGCGGCATCGCGCCGCTGATTCTCGGCTACCAGGCCTTCGATCCGCAGATCCGCATTGCCGGGGTGATCCTCAACCGCCTCGGCGGCAGCCGCCACGAAGCCAAGCTGCGCGCCGTGGTCGAGCACTACACCGACGTGCCGGTGCTGGGCGCCGTGCAAGAGGATGCCCGGCTCGCCGTCGTCGAGCGCCACCTCGGGCTGATGCCCGCCAACGAGGCCGCCCACGCGGAGCAGACCATCGCCGCCATCGCCGCATCCGTTGCCCGCCAGGTCGACCTCGGGCGCCTGCTCGCCATCAGCGCGACGAACGT
>CAZPIE010000035.1:0-2502 GCA_964586275.1 uncultured Methyloversatilis sp.
AGGCGCCGCTCGCCTACAAGGACGTCGGCGCGGTCGTCGCCTCGTCCGAGCACGCCGGGCTGGCGCACCGCGTGGCGCGGCTCGCGCCGCTGGTCTGCATCAAAGGATAGGGTGAAGACCGTTTGTACTTGCCCTTCCGTTCGGCTCATCGGGGAATGGGGCCAGCGGACACAAGCACAAGGTGATCTTCCATGGCTGCAAATGTTCCCGTCACTTCGGCTGAATACGACCGGACCCGGTTCATCGAACGCCCTGACGGCTGTTACTGGCAGAGCATGGAGGACGGTCGCGAATACGGGCCTTTCCCCACGCTGGTAGATTGTTCACGGGTTCCCCGGCCGCGGGCGGGGTCGGGCACCATCATCCTCCCGGGCGGCAAAGACTTTGATTACAATTGCGGACCACCAGATCAACTTTTGATTCAATACGCAAAGGCGGACCCCGGTTCGCCTTTTTGCTTGGGATACATGACCATGTTCGATACCATTCGCAACAGCAAGAGAATCGTCCAGATCGTCCTGGCGATCATCATTCTGCCCTTCGCCTTGTGGGGCGTGGATTCCTATGTGAGCGGAGGGGGTGGCGCGAACGAGGTCGCCAGCGTCGGCAAGACACCGATTACCCTGGATGAATTCCAGCGCTTCCTGAGCGAGCAGCAGGATCGCTTGCGCCCCCAGGTGGGCAACAACCTGGCGCAGCTGGAAAGTCCCGAATTCCGCCGCGGCGTGCTGCAGGAACTCATCAACCAGCGCTTGTTGTTGCTGCACGCCGGCAAGGCCCAAATGAGCATCAGCAACGAGGCCTTGTCCGGGTTTATCGCTTCCTTGCCCGCCTTCCAGGAGGACGGCAAGTTTTCGCGCCAGCGCTATGAGCAGCTGGTCGCCGCCCAGAACATGAGCGTCGAGCAGTTCGAATCCCTCCTGCGGCGGGACTTGATGACCCAGCAGATCACCCTGCCGATCGGCAACGCCGCGCTGGCCGGCAATCTGCCCGCCGACCGCTGGCTCATGGCGCAGCTGGAAGAACGCGAAATCGCCGAGGCGATCCTGCCAGTCGAGCAGTTCGCCGCGGACAGCAAGCCCGACGCGGCGGCGATCCAGCGCTATTACGAGGAGAACCGCGCACGCTTCGAACAACCCGAGCAGGTCAGGGTCGAGTATCTGGTGCTGAGCCAGGCCAGGCTGATCGAAGCCGCCAGGATCAGCGAGGCCGACATCCAGGCCGCCTACGAGGCGAACGCGGCGCGCTACCGCAAGCCCGAGCAGCGGCGCGCCAGCCACATCCTGATCCGTGCCGACAAGAACGCGCCCGCAGCCGAAGTCAAGGCGGCGGAAGAGAAGGCGGCGCAGGTTCTCGCGCAAGTCAAGGCTGCTCCGGCCGACTTCGCCAAACTGGCGAAGCAGTATTCGCAGGATCCGGGTTCGGCGGCCAACGGCGGCGACCTCGGCTTCTTCGGTCGCGGCATGATGGTCAAGCCCTTCGAGGAGGCGACCTATGCCCTGCAGGAGGGCCAGGTTTCCGCAGTGGTCCGCTCGGACTTCGGATTCCATATCATCAAGCTGACCGGCATTCGCCCGGAACAGGCGCAGAAGATCGAGGAGGTGCGCGCCGAGATCCAGGCGGAACTCAAGCGCCAGGCCGGTACCAAGCAGTACGTCGAGGCCGCGGAGGGATTTTCCAATCTCGTCTATGAGCAGTCCGACAGCCTCAAGCCGGCCGCCGAAAAATACGGGCTCACGGTGCAGAGCACGGATTGGATGGCGAAAGGAGGCCAGTTGCCCGCCCCCTTCGACAATGCGAAGCTCTCGCAGGCGGTGTTCGCCGCGGACGCCGTCAAGCACAAGCGCAATACCGAGGCAGTCGAAACTGCGCCGAATACCCTGGTTTCGGCGCGGGTCGTCGAACACAAACCCGCCGAAGTCATCGCCCTCGAAAAGGTGGGCGGCACGATCGCGCAGGTACTGGAGCGCGAGGCTGCCCTGACCAAGGCAGCGGCGGCGGGACAGGCCGAACTGGACAAGCTGAACCGCGGCGAAAAGTCCGCGCTGAGCTGGGGCACGCCGCGCAGGGTCAGCCGCCTGCATGCGCCGAACCTGAGCCGCGACGCGGCTCTGGCGGTGTTCGGCGCCAGTGCGCAGAAGCTGCCCGCCTACGCGGGCGTGAAGACCCCGCAGGGCTATGCGCTGTATCGCATCGACAAGGTAAAGGCCTTCGATCCGGCGGCAGCGGGCGAGGCCGCGCCGCGCGCCGCCGCACTGCGTCAGCAATACGACGAAGTCATGGCGCGGGAAGACCTGATGAACTGGCTGGCGGCCCTGCGCCAGCAGTATGGCGTGAAGATCAACAGCGCCGCGCTGGAACGCAAGTAGCCAAACCGGTCGGCGCCGTCCTGCCGGCGCCGACTTTCCGACTTCGATAACCGGTCAGGCGGGCAACGGTTCCGCGTTGAATCAGGCGGGCAACGGCTCCGCGTTGAATCAGGCGGGCAACGGCTCCGCGTTG
>CAZPIE010000035.1:2602-13831 GCA_964586275.1 uncultured Methyloversatilis sp.
GAATCAGGCGGGCAACGGCTCCGCGTTGAATCAGGCGGGCAACGGCTCCGCGTTGAATCAGGCGGGCAACGGCTCCGCGTTGCCCATGGCGACATTGTGCGTGCCGCCATCCACATAGAGCACTTCGCCGGTGATGCCGCTGGCGAGATCCGACAGCAGGAAGGCGGCGGCGTTGCCGACTTCCTCGATCGTCACGTTGCGGCGCAGCGGCGCGTGGTGGGCGTTGTAAGCGAGCAGCTTGCCGAAGTTGCCGATGCCCGAGGCGGCCAGCGTCTTGATCGGACCGGCGGAAACCGCGTTGGCGCGGATGCCCTGCGGGCCGAGGCTGAAGGCGAGATAGCGGGTCGCGGCTTCGAGGCTGGCCTTGGCCAGGCCCATCGTGTTGTAGTTGGGCATGGTGCGCTCGGCGCCCAGATACGACAGGCAGACCAGCGAGGGCTTGTTGCCCTTGAGCAGCAGGGCGCGGCCGGCCTTCGCCAGCGCGGGAAAGCTGTAGGAGGAAATCTCGTGCGCGATGCGGAAGGATTCGCGCGAGATGCCGTCGAGGAAATCGCCCTCGATGGCCTCGTTAGGCGCATAGGCGATCGAATGGACGATGCCTTCGAGGCCGTCCCAGCGTTGCGCGATCTGTTCGAAACAGGCGTTGATCTGCGCATCGTCGGCGACATCGACCTGATAGACCATGTCGCTGCCGAACTCGGCGGCGAACTTCTGGATGCGCTCCTGGAAGCGTTCGCTCTGGTAGGTGAAGGCGAGTTGCGCGCCTTCGCGATGGCAAGCCTTGGCGATGCCATAAGCGATCGACCGGTTGGACAACAGGCCGGTGATGAGAATGCGCTTGCCGGCTAGAAAACCCATGCTGAATCCTCCGATTAAGCTTCACAACGAGGGCGGATTATAGCGGCGATTCCATTACACTTCGGCCATGCGCTGGCTTTCGCTTTCCCTGCTGAGTCTCGTCCTGACCGGCTGCGGCTCGGCCTGGAACGATCCCTATCCGGCGGCCGATCGCGGCCGCAACATCCTGTACACGGCGTTTACCGACCGTCCCAAGCATCTCGACCCGGTGCAATCCTATAGCGAGGATGAGATCGCCTTCACGGCGCAGATTTACGAACCGCCGCTGCAATACCACTACCTGCGGCGGCCTTACGAACTGATCCCGGCAACGGCGCGCGCCGTGCCGCAACCGGTCTATCTGGACGCACAGGGCAGGCCGCTGCCGGCGACTGCCGAGGCAACGCGCATCGCCTTCACCGATTACGTCGTCGAAATCAAGCCGGGCATCCGCTACCAGCCCCATCCGGCTTTCGCGCCGCAGCCCGCCGACATCGCGGGTTTTCACACCCTGGCCGATTTCCCCAACCGCGGCACGCGCGAACTGGTGGCGGAAGACTACGTCTACGGGATCAAGCGGCTCGCCCATCCGCGCCTGCATTCGCCGATTCTCGGCCTGATGAGCCAATACATCGTCGGCCTCGGCGAATTCGCGCAGTCCTTGCAAAAGTCGGCGCCGGCGGGACGGCAGGCCGAGTGGCTGGACCTGCGCACGGCGGAGCTGTCTGGCGTCACGGTCCTCGACCGTTATCGCTACCGCATCCGCATCAAGGGCAAGTATCCGCAGTTCCTCTACTGGCTGTCGATGCCCTTCTTCGCACCGATGCCTTGGGAGGCCGACAAGTTTCATAGCCAGCCGGGCATGGCGGAGAAGAACCTGACGCTCGACTGGTATCCGGTCGGCACCGGGCCTTACATGCTGACCGAAAACAATCCGAACGCGCGCATGGTGCTGGAGAAGAACCCGAACTTCCGCGGCGAGACCTATCCCTGCGACGGCGAACCCGAGGATCATGCGAACGGACTGCTGGACGATTGCGGCAAGCCGCTGCCCTTCATCGAGAAGGTGGTGTTCACGCGCGAGAAGGAGCAGATCCCCTACTGGAACAAATTCCTGCAGGGCTACTACGACGCCTCGGGAATTGCCTCCGACTCCTTCGACCAGGCCGTGCAGGTCGGGTCCGGCGGGGAGGTCTCGCTGACGCCCGAGATGCGCAGGCAGGGTATCCGCCTGACGACCTCGGTCGCGACCTCGACTTTCTACATGGGGTTCAACATGCTCGATTCGCTGGTCGGCGGCGGCAGCGAGAGCGCGAAGAAGCTCCGGCAGGCCATCGCGATCGCCATCGACCAGGAGGAGTTCATCTCGATTTTCATGAACGGTCGCGGCATCCCGGCCCAAAGTCCCCTGCCGCCGGGCATCTTCGGCTATCGCGAGGGGCGCGCCGGCATCAATCCGGTGATCTACGACTGGACCGAGCAAGGGCCGCGGCGCAAGGACATCGCCGTGGCGAAGCGACTGCTCGCCGAGGCCGGCTGGCCGAACGGCCGCAACGCCCGGACCGGCGAACCGCTCGTGATCAACCTCGACACCACGGCGACGGGGGTCGGCGCCAAGGCGCGCATGGACTGGCTCAACAAGCAATTTCAGAAAATCGACGTGCAACTGGTGGTGCGTAGCACCGACTACAACCGCTTCCAGGAAAAAATCCGCAAGGGCGCGGTGCAGCTCTTTTATTACGGCTGGAACGCCGATTATCCCGATCCGGAGAACTTCCTGTTCCTGCTCCATGGTCCGCAGGGCAAGGGCGGGCAGGGGGGGCAAAATGCCGCCAATTACGCCAACCCAGAGTACGACCGGCTGTTCGAACAAATGCAGGCGATGGAGAACAGTCCGGAGCGGCAGGCGATCATCGACCGCATGCTGGCGATCCTGCACGAGGACACGCCCTGGGTCTGGGGCTTCCATCCAAAGGACTACAGCCTGCGCCACGCCTGGCTGCACAATCGCAAGCCGACCAAGGTCGGCAACAACACGCTGAAATACCAGCGTGTCGATGCAGGGATGCGCGAACGGCTGCGCGCCGAATGGAACCGGCCGGTGATCTGGCCCCTGGTGCTTGTCGTGCTCGTGCTTGGAGCGATCGCCTTGCCGGCGATCATCGGGCATCGGCGCCGCGAATCCGCGACTGCCGGGAAATGATCAGGCCGGTCGAGTCGTCCGCATCAGGTAATTGACGCTCGTGTCGCTGCCGAGCGAGTAGGTCTGCGTCAGCGGGTTGTAGCTCATGCCGATGATTTCCTCGACATTCAGTCCGGCCTGACGGGCGCAGCGCGCGAGCTCCGCGGGGCGCAGGAACTTGGCGTAATCGTGCGTGCCCCTGGGCAGCAGCTTGAGGATGTATTCGGCGCCGATCACCGCGAACAGGTAGGCTTTCGGATTGCGGTTGATGGTCGAAAAGAATACCTGGCCGCCCGGCTTGACGAGTTGCGCGCAGGCCGCGACCGTCGAGGCCGGATCGGGCACATGCTCGAGCATCTCGAGGCAGGTGACGACATCGAAACTGCCAGGCATCTCCTTTGCCAGATCCTCGGCGGCAACCAGGCGGTAGTCGACCTTCTGTCCGCTTTCGTGCAGATGCAGGGTGGCGACGGCCAGCGGCTTTTCCGACATGTCGATGCCCATCACCTCGGCACCGAAGGCCGCCATGCCTTCGCTGAGCAGGCCGCCGCCGCAGCCGACATCGAGGACCTTTTTCCCGGCCAGTCCTGCGCAGCGGTCGATCCAGCCAAGCCGCAACGGATTGATGTCGTGCAGCGGCTTGAATTCGGAATGCGGGTCCCACCAGCGGTGGGCGAGATCGCCGAATTTGGCGAGCTCCTGCGGGTCGAAGTTGGCGGTGGTGCTCATGAAACGGCTCCTGAAACAGAAAAGCCCTGCTGGGCAGGGCTTTCTGTAAAAGCCTGCAAAGGCTTTCCGAGCAAGAATGAAAGTCCTGCGCTTAGTTCTGCGTACCGATCACTTCGATGTCGACGCGACGATCGGGCTGCAGGCAATCGATGAGCTGCTTGGTGCGCTTCTCGCTCTTCCCGCACTTGCCGCCGGTGACGGGCTGCTTCTCGCCCTTGCCTTCGGCGTAAACACGGTTGGCTTCGACGCCCTTGCTCACCAGGTAGTCCTTGACGGCGGCGGCGCGACGCTCGGACAGCTTCTGGTTGTAGGCATCCTTGCCCAGACGGTCGGCGTGGCCGACGGCGATGACGACTTCCAGCTTGATGGCCTTCATGTCGTCAACCAGCTTGTCCAGCCTGGCCTTGCCTTCGGGACGCAGGACGGCCTTGTCGAAGTCGAACAGGGCGTCGGCGACCAGCGTCACTTTCTTGGCGGCGGGCTTCGGCGCGGGTGCGGGTGCGGCAGCGGGTGCAGGCGCGGGCGCGGGCGCGGGCGCCGCTTTCGGGGCCTCTTTCTTGACCAGGTCGGGATCGCACTCGGCGATCGCCATGGCCGGCGTCCAGTAGCCGGTGCGCCAGCACAGGCCGGTTCCGCTCTTGGCAACGAAGCCGCGCTGGTCGATCACATAGCCGACGGTTCCCTTCATGTCGATGCCGGGGGTCTGGGCTTGGGCAGCGGCGCCAACACCGGCGAGCGTGGCGGCCAGCAGGATGTTCTTGGTGACGAGTTTGATCATGTTTGTTCTTCCCTAGGATGAGGAGTTTAAAAAATTGAATCCAGATGCCGAATCCAACTTTGCGTTTCCTAGCCGCGATTGCCAGGGCAGCCCAAGGGCAGCCCCAAGGCAGCCGTATGGCAACAAATCCGGCTAATGTTTATTGGATAGTGCATTCTGCCACATAAGCGCATCGTGCAGCAAGCCGGTAATCGTTGAATCGACAGGGTTTGTGTCTTTAATTCGCAACTTGCCGGCAACCCAGACATGGGTGACCTGCTCTCTTCCGGCCGCATAAACCAGATGCGAGACCGGATCGTAACAGGGCTGCAGGTTCCAGTCGCTCAACCGCAGGGCGCACAGGTCGGCAGCCTTGCCGGGCTGTAGCGAGCCGATTGCGCGGTCGAGACCCAACGCCCGGGCGCCTTCGAGGGTGGCCATGCGCAGGGCCTGGTGGGCCGGCAGGCAGGCGGCATCCCGGCTGCCCAGCTTGGCGAGGAGGGCGGCGTGGCGCATTTCCTGCATCAGGTCGAGCCGGTTGTTGCTGGCGGCGCCGTCGCTGCCCAGCCCGATGCCGATGCCCCGGGCCAGCATCCTGCCCACCGGGGCGATGCCGCTGGCCAGCTTCATGTTCGAAGTCGGGCAATGGGCGACATGGCAGCCTTGTCCGGCCAGCAGTTCGATTTCGGCATCGTCCAGATGCACGGCATGGACGGCGATCAGACCGGGGCCGAGCAGGTCGAGCCGCTGCAAGCGTGCCAGGGGACGCACGCCGTGTTCCTTGAGACTGCCGGCGATCTCGTCCTCGGTTTCATGGAGATGGATGTGGATGGGCAGGTCGAGCTGGCCGGCGAGCATGGCGACCCGCTCGAAGGTCCGGTCGGCGACGGTGTAGGGCGCGTGCGGGGCGAGACAGAAGGAGATCAGGTCTTCGTCGCGCAGCATGTCCCGCGTGGCCAGGCCCTTGCTCAGGTAATCCTCCGCATCGCTGCCGTAGGCGCTGGGAAACTCGAAGACGGTGATGCCCAGCGCGGCGCGCATGCCGGCCTGCAATGCGGCCGCGGCTGCAGCCTGCGGAAAGAAGTACATGTCGTTGAAGCAGGTGATGCCGCCGCGCAGCATTTCCCAGCAGGCGAGCAGGGTGCCGTCGCGGACGAAATCCGGCGCGACATGCTGGTTTTCCGCCGGCCAGATGCGTTCCTGCAGCCAGCGCATCAGGGGCATGTCGTCGGCGTAACCGCGCAGCAGGGCCATGGCGGCATGGGTGTGCAGGTTGACCAGGCCGGGGATCAGCAGGTGTTCCGTCAGCGCGAAATGCCGTTGCGGAACGAAGCGTACACGTGCTTCTGCCGTGGGCAGCAGGGCGAGAATCCGGCCCGCGTGAATCGCCAGGCTGTGGTGTTCCAGCACCGTACCGGCCGGCTCGACCGGCACGATCCAGCGGGCATCGACGAGCTGGTCGATGGATTGCGGCTGTTTTGTGTCCATGGCTGCTAAAATACCCAACTTTTACGCGCTCCACATTTTGCCGGGCAATCAATGCCATGACCACTGCTTTCGCCAAGGAAACCCTGCCCGTCAGCCTCGAAGAGGAGATGCGCCACTCCTACCTCGATTACGCCATGAGCGTGATCGTCGGGCGGGCCCTGCCGGACGCCCGCGATGGCCTCAAGCCCGTCCATCGCCGCGTGCTCTTCGCGATGCACGAGCTGAACAACGACTGGAACCGGCCTTACAAGAAATCGGCGCGCATCGTCGGCGACGTCATCGGTAAATACCATCCGCACGGCGACACGGCGGTCTATGACACCATCGTGCGCATGGCGCAGGACTTTTCGCTGCGCTACATGCTGGTCGATGGCCAGGGCAACTTCGGCTCGGTCGACGGCGACAACGCCGCGGCGATGCGCTACACCGAGGTGCGCATGGCGAAGATCGGCCACGAACTGCTGGCCGACATCGAGAAGGAAACCTGCGACTTCGGCCCGAACTACGACGGTTCGGAAAAGGAACCGCTGATCCTGCCGGCGCGGATTCCCAACCTGCTGATCAACGGCAGCGCGGGCATTGCCGTCGGCATGGCGACGAACATCCCGCCCCACAATCTCAACGAAGTGATCGATGCCTGTCTGGCGCTGCTCGACAACCCGGCGCTGGAAATCGACGAACTCATCAAGATCATCCCGGCGCCCGATTTTCCGACCGCCGGCCTGATTTACGGCGTATCCGGCGTCAGGGAGGGTTACCTCACGGGAAGAGGGCGGGTCGTCATGCGCGCCCGCACCCATTTTGAAGACCTGGAGCGCGGCGGCAAGCAGGCCATCGTCGTCGATGAGCTGCCCTACCAGGTCAACAAGAAGACCCTGCAGGAAAAGATCGCCGAGCTGGTCAACGAAAAGAAGATCGAGGGCATCGCCCACATCCAGGACGAGTCGGACAAATCCGGTATGCGCCTGGTGATCGAGCTGAAGAAGGGCGAAGTGCCCGAGGTGGTGCTCAACAACCTGTTCAAGCAGACGCAGTTGCAGGATACCTTCGGCATGAACATGGTGGCGCTGGTCGATGGCCGCCCGCAGCTGCTGAACCTGAAACAACTTCTCGAATGTTTCCTGTCGCATCGCCGCGAAGTGGTGACGCGGCGCACGGTGTTCGAACTGCGCAAGGCGCGCGAGCGCGGCCATGTGCTCGAAGGCCTCGCCGTCGCCTTGTCCAATGTCGATGAGATCATCGCGCTGATCAAGGCGGCGCCGACGCCCGCCGATGCCAAGCGCGAACTAATGGCGCGCACCTGGCGCTCGACGCTGGTCGAGGAAATGCTGCTGCGCGCCTCCGCCGAAGCCTCGCGCCCCGAAGGCCTGGCGCCGGAATTCGGCCTGTCGCGGCGCGGCTACCTGCTCTCCGACGTGCAGGCGCAGGCGATCCTCGAGCTGCGCCTGCAGCGGCTGACCGGCCTCGAACAGGACAAGATCGTCGCCGAGTACAAGGAGGTGATGGACTTGATCACCGACCTGCTCGACATTCTTGCCCGCCCCGAGCGCATCACCCAGATCATCGGCGACGAACTGAACGCCATCAAGACGCAGTTCGGCGACAAGCGGCGCTCGGAGATCGTGCTGCAGACGGCCGACATCAACCTCGAGGACCTGATCGCCCGCGAGGACATGGTAGTGACGCTCTCGCACGGCGGCTACGTCAAGCGCCAGAGCCTCGACGACTACCGCACGCAAAAGCGCGGCGGGCGCGGCAAGCAGGCGGCGGCGATCAAGGAGGACGACTTCGTCGACCGGCTGTTCATCGCCAACACGCACGACTACATCCTGTGCTTCTCGAACCGCGGCCGCGTCTATTGGCTCAAGGTCTACGAGGTGCCGGAAGGCACGCGCAATTCGCGCGGCAAGCCGATCGTCAATCTCTTCCCGCTGGAGGAGGGCGAGAAGATCACTGCCGTCCTGCCAACGCCGACTTTTGACGCGAGCCACTACATTTTCATGGCGACGGCGATGGGCACGGTCAAGAAGACGCCGCTCACCGATTTCGCCAACCCGCGCAAGGCCGGCATCATCGCCGTCAGCCTCGACGCGGGCGACTACCTGATCGGCGTGAATATCACCGACGGCAGTTGCGACGTGATGCTGTTCTCCGATGCCGGCAAGGCGGTGCGCTTCGCCGAGGACGATGTGCGGCCGATGGGCCGCAACGCGCGCGGCGTGCGCGGCATGATGCTCGAAGACGGCCAGGCGGTGATCTGCATGCTGGTGGCGCAGGACGAAAGCCTCAACGTGCTGACGGCCACCGAGAACGGCTATGGCAAGCGCACCCCGATCGCCGATTACACCAAGCATGGCCGCGGCACCAAGGGCATGATCGCGATCAGCACCTCCGAGCGCAACGGCCGGGTCGTCGGCGCGGTGCTGGTCGAGGAAACCGACGAGGTGATGCTGATTTCCACCGGCGGCGTACTGATCCGCAGCAAGGTGGCGCAGGTGCGCGAAACCGGCCGTTCCGCACAAGGCGTACGGCTCATCAATCTCGACGACGGCACGAAGCTGGCCGGCATCGAAAAAGTTATCGAAACCGAAGAGGAGTAACGACGATGGCACGCGTATTCAATTTCAGCGCCGGTCCGGCCGCGCTGCCCGTGGAGGTTCTGGAGCAAGCCGCTGCGGAAATGATGGATTGGCATGGTTCGGGCACCTCCGTGATGGAGATGAGCCATCGCGGCAAGGAGTTCATGGGTATTGCCGCCCAGGCCGAGGCCGATTTGCGCGAGTTGATGGGAATTCCCGCCAACTACAAGGTGCTCTTTTTGCAAGGCGGCGCTTCACTGCAGTTCGAGATGATTCCGATGAATCTGCTGCGCGGAAAGACGGTGGCCGACTACATCCATACCGGCGAATGGGCCAAGAAAGCCATCAAGGCCGCCAAGACCTTCTGCACCGTGAATGTCGCCGCCAGCGCCGAGGACAAGCGCTTTACCTACGCGCCGGCCTTTGCCGACTGGAAGCTCTCCAAGGACGCCGCCTATGTGCATTACACCGCCAACGAGACCATCGGCGGCGTCGAGTTCAACTGGACTCCGGAAACTGGCGATGTGCCGCTGGTTTGCGACATGTCCTCCAACATCCTGTCGCGTCCCGTCGATGTTTCAAAGTACGGTCTGATCTATGCCGGAGCGCAGAAAAACATCGGTCCGGCCGGCCTGACCATCGTCATCGTGCGCGACGATCTGGTCGGCAAGGCGCTACCGGCGCCCACCGCAATGCTGAACTACCAGACCCACGTCGACGCCGAGTCGATGTACAACACGCCGCCGACCTACGGCATCTACATCGCCGGCTTGGTGTTCCAGTGGATCAAGCGCAACGGCGGCGTCGCGGCGATGGAGCAGAAGAACATCGAGAAAGCCAAGCTGCTCTACGACTATCTCGACACCACCGATTTTTACCGCAACCCGGTGGCGAAGGCCGACCGTTCGCGCATGAACGTTCCCTTCACGCTCAAGGATGCCGCGCTCGACGATGAGTTTCTCAAAGGCGCCAAGGCGCGCGGCATGATCCAGCTCAAGGGTCACCGCTCGGTCGGCGGCATGCGCGCCTCGATCTACAACGCCATGCCGGTGGCCGGCGTGCAGGCGCTGGTCGAGTACATGAAGGAATTCGCGGCGTCCAAGGGGTGAGATCATGGCCGACCAATTTCAGGTTTTGATCCTCAACAACGTCTCGCAGACCGGCCTCAAGCGGCTGGGCGAGCGCTTCGTCTGCGGCAAGGAGGTCGCCAATCCCGATGCCATCTTGCTGCGCTCGGCCGACCTGCACGGCGTCGAGATCGCCCGATCGGTGCTGGCCATCGGCCGCGCCGGCTCCGGCACCAACAACATCCCGGTCAAGGCGATGTCGGAACGCGGCGTGCCGGTGTTCAACGCGCCGGGCGCCAACGCCAACGCGGTCAAGGAACTGGTGCTCGCCGGCATGCTGCTGGCGGCGCGCAACATCGCCGGCGCGATGAAATTCGTCGCCGCACTTGATCCGAGCGATCCCGAGATGGAAAAGAAGGTCGAGAACGGCAAGAAGACCTACGCCGGCTACGAGTTGGCCAACCACACCCTCGGCGTGATCGGCCTCGGCAAGATCGGCTGCCTGGTCGCCGACGCGGCGATCAAGCTGGGCATGAACGTCATCGGCTACGACCCGGAGATCACCGTCGACGCGGCCTGGAGCCTGCCGTCGCAGGTGAAGAAGGCCAACTCGCTGGCCGAGGCGCTCAAGGGCAGCAACTTCGTCACGATGCATGTGCCGCTGGTCGATGCCACCCGCAAGATGATCAATGCCGACAGCGTGGCGCAGATGAAGCATGGCGCGGTGCTGCTCAACTTCTCGCGCGAGGGCGTGGTCGACGAGGCCGCGGTGCTGGCGGCGCTGGCGGCGAAGCAGCTCGCCACCTACGTTTGCGACTTTCCGAGCAAGCACACCCACAACCATCCGCAGGTCATCGCGCTGCCGCATCTGGGCGCCTCGACACGCGAAGCCGAGGAGAACTGCGCGATCATGGTGGCGGACCAGGTGCGCGATTACCTGATCGACGGCAACATCGTCAATTCGGTGAACTTCCCGAGCGTGGTCATGCAGCGCGAATCGAATTTCCGCATCGCCATCGCCAACGCCAATGTGCCGAACATGGTCGGGCAGATCTCGACCGCCCTGGCCAAGGCCAAGCTCAATATCCACAACATGATGAACAAGTCGAAAAAAGACGTGGCCTACACGCTGGTGGATGTCGACAGCGAGGTGCCGAAGCAGGTGATCGACGCCATCGCGAAGATCGATGGCGTGCTCGTCGTGCGCTATCTGCCCCGGGAAGGCTGACGACACGATGGCTGCCGATCCGACGCCACCGGAGCAGGAAGAACTCGGCAAGCTGCGCGACGGCATCGACGCCATCGACACGCAGGTGCTGCAACTGCTCTCGCAGCGCGCCAGGCTCGCCCAGCGCGTCGGCGCGATCAAGCACGGCAACATCTATCGTCCGGAGCGCGAAGCGCAGGTGCTGCGCCGCATTGCGGACACCAATCCCGGCCCCTTGCCCGAAGCGGCGGTGCGCACCATCTTCCGCGAAGTGATGTCGGCTTGCCTGGCCCTCGAACAGCCGCTCAAGATCGCCTATTTCGGCCCCGCCGGCACGTTTACCGAGTCGGCGGCCAAGAAGCATTTCGGTTCCGCGCCGACCT
>CAZPIE010000036.1:0-1529 GCA_964586275.1 uncultured Methyloversatilis sp.
GGATTGACGCGCTCCGGCCCGGCGTGCAGCTTGTTGAGCGCGTTCAGGTAGGCCTTCGCCGACGCGACGATGATGTCGGTATCGGCGCCCTGGCCATTCACGATGCGGCCATCCTTGGACAGGCGCACCGTGACCTCGCCCTGGGCATCGGTACCGGTCGTGATCGCATTCACCGAGTAGAGCAGCAGGTCGGAACCGCTGCCGGCGACGCTCTCGATCGCCTTGAAGGAAGCATCGACCGGCCCGCTGCCCGTCGACTTGGCGCGCCTTTCCGCACCGCCGACCGCGAGGGTCAGTTCGGCGACCGGTTCCTCGCCGGTTTCCGAGTGGAAACGGAAAAAAACCAGTTTGTAGTGCTCGATTTCGGGCGTGACGAGCTCGTCGGAGACGATGGCCTGCAAGTCTTCGTCGAAGATCTCGCGCTTCTTGTCGGCAAGCTCCTTGAACTTGGCAAAAGCGGCGTTCAGGGCTTCCTCGCTCGCCAGCTCGATGCCGAGTTCGGCCAGCTTGGTCTTGAAGGCATTGCGGCCGGAGAGCTTGCCGAGGGAAAGCTTGTTGGCATTCCAGCCCACGTCCTCGGCGCGCATGATCTCGTAGGTCTCGCGATGCTTGAGCACGCCGTCCTGGTGGATGCCGGACTCGTGCGCGAAGGCATTGGCGCCGACGATGGCCTTGTTCGGCTGCACGGCATAGCCGGTGATCTGCGAGACGAGCCGCGAGGCCGGCAGGATCTGCGTCGTATCGATACGCGTCTCGACCGGGAAGAGATCCTTGCGCGTGCGCACCGCCATGACGATCTCTTCCAGCGACGCATTGCCGGCCCGCTCGCCGAGGCCGTTGATCGTGCACTCGACCTGGCGCGCGCCATTGAGGACGGCGGCAAGCGAGTTGGCCGAAGCCATGCCGAGGTCGTTATGACAGTGGGTCGACCAGATCACCTTGTCGGCATTCGGCACATGCTCGATGAGCTGCCGCATGCGTTCGCCCCACTGCACCGGGATGCTGTAGCCGACGGTATCCGGGACGTTGATGGTCTTGGCGCCGGCTTGGATCACGGCATCGAAGACCCGGCAAAGGAAATCGAACTCCGAGCGTACCGCGTCTTCCGCCGAGAACTCGACGTCGTCGGTGTATTCCAGCGCCCATTTGACCGCCTGCACCGCCGCCGCGACAACCTCGTCCGGTTTCATGCGCAACTTCTTCTCCATGTGGATCGGCGAAGTCGCGATGAAGGTATGGATGCGGCCACGGGCCGCCGGTTTGATCGCCTCGCCGGCACGGCGCACGTCCTTCTCGTTGGCGCGGGCCAGCGAGCAAACGGTCGAATCCTTGATCGTTTCGGCGATCGCGCGGATGGACTCGAAATCTCCCGGGCTCGCCGCGGCGAAGCCGGCCTCGATGATGTCGACGCGCATCTTCTCGAGCTGGCGGGCGATGCGCATTTTCTCTTCACGCGTCATCGCCGCGCCGGGACTCTGTTCACCGTCGCGCAAGGTGGTGTCAAAAATCAACAACTGGGGTTTGCTCAT
>CAZPIE010000036.1:1629-13260 GCA_964586275.1 uncultured Methyloversatilis sp.
TCTGTTCACCGTCGCGCAAGGTGGTGTCAAAAATCAACAACTGGGGTTTGCTCATTTTCATGCTCCGAAAGGAATGCCTGCGGATGATTGCAAACCGTCACCTGCGGGCGACGGAGGGCGATACTCGAATTGTGGATGTGGGATGTTTAGCGCGCGCGGCGCAGCAGCGGGCGCAGCTTGGTGCGCAACAGATCGCGCGCCACCAGGAGGGCGGTGAGGCCGAGGAAAGCGGCAGAGAGGAATATTGTCGTCTCGATCATGGGGCGAATATAACAAACTATTCGCCACGCGCAAGTTTTCTGCGCCGATTGAACCAATCGCTTACAGCTATGACGTAACCGGACAACGCATAGGCCAGGAACAACGCGAACAGTACACCGGGCGGGTAGCTCGACACCAGCGCGAAGGCCAGCGCGAAAGCCACCACCATCATGAATGGCACGCTCTTTCTGAGGTTGATGTCCTTGCCAGACCAGTAGCGCAGGTTGGTCACCATCGTTACGCCCGCGAAGATGGTCAGCACACAGGCGTACCAACGCGCCTCGTGGCCCGTCCATTCGTTGTCAATCAACACCCAGACGAGTCCAGCCACCAGTGCCGCTGCGGCCGGGCTGGGCAGTCCCTGGAAGTAGCGCTTGTCGACCGCCTCGATGTTGGTGTTGAAGCGTGCCAGCCGCAAGGCGGCGCCCACGCAGTAGATGAAGGCGGCAATCCAACCGAGCTTGCCCATGTCCTTGAGCGCCCAGACGTAGATCACCAGCGCCGGAGCGGCGCCGAAAGACACCATGTCGGACAGGGAATCGTATTCGGCGCCGAAGGCGCTTTGCGTGTGCGTCAGCCGCGCGACGCGGCCGTCCAGGCCGTCGAAGACCATGGCGATGAAGATCGCCACCGCGGCGATCTCGAACTTGCCGTTCATCGCCTGCACGATGGCGAAGAAACCCGAGAACAGCGCGGCCGTGGTGAACAGGTTCGGCAGGATGTAGATGCCGCGGCGGCGCAACTCCGGGTTTAGCAGGGTCTTGCGGGGACGGTAAGCGGGCATGTCAGTGCGGGCTACAATGGCAGTCGCCCATTGTAGCCCTGCAGGTCGATTACGGAAGTTCGGCGAGGATGGTGGTCGTCGCCTGGACTTTTTGCCCCACCGCGACTTTTACGCGGACGTCCTTGGGCAGGTAGAGATCGACCCGCGAGCCGAAGCGGATGAAGCCGTAGCGCTGACCGCGCACGAGCTTGACACCGGGTTCGACATAACAAAGGATGCGCCGCGCGATGAGGCCGGCGACCTGCACGCAGGTGATGTCCTGCCCGTCGGGGGTGCGCAGGTGCAGCGCGTTGCGCTCGTTTTCGGTCGACGCCTTGTCGAGCTCCGCATTGATGAATTTGCCCGGATGATACCAGCGCCCCATGACCTCGCAGTCGATCGGGCTGCGGTTCGAATGGACGTTGAAGACGTTCATGAACACACTGATTTTCAGTGTTTCGCGCTTCAGCCAGGGATCCTGCGCGGGCTCGATGACGACGATGCGGCCATCGGCGGGCGAGAGCACGCTCTTCGCATCGCCCGGCGCCTCGCGCGCCGGATCGCGGAAAAACTGCAACACGAACAACGCAACCAGCCAGAACGGGATCGACCAGGCCAGGCCACCACCGCCGAATGTCACCAACAGGGCCAACGCAACGGCCCCCCCCAGGAAGGGCCAACCTTCCCGGGCGATGATTGGGTGCGGGTAATTCACCGGATCAGTTCTTCGACTTGTCGACCAGCGCCTTGGCGTTGATCCACGGCATCATGCCACGCAACTGCGCGCCCACCTGCTCGATCGAATGCTCGGCCGTCAGGCGACGCCGGGCGGTCATCTCGGGATAGTTGGTACGCCCTTCCAGGATGAAGCGCTTGGCATACTCGCCGTTCTGGATATTGGCCAGCGCCTCCTTCATCGCGGCACGGGCCTCGGGGCCGATGACGCGCGGGCCGGTAACGTACTCGCCATATTCCGCGTTATTGGAGATCGAGTAGTTCATGTTGGCGATGCCGCCCTGGAAGATCAGGTCGACGATCAGCTTCACTTCGTGCAGACACTCGAAGTAGGCCATTTCCGGGGCGTAGCCGGCGTCGGTCAGCGTCTCGTAGCCGGCCTTGATCAGTTCAACCAGGCCACCACAGAGCACCGCCTGCTCGCCAAACAGGTCGGTCTCGGTCTCTTCGCGGAAACTGGTCTCGATCACACCACCCTTGGTACCGCCGTTGGCTGCGGCGTAGGACAGGGCGATGTCTTTCGCTTTACCCGACTTGTCCTGGTAGACAGCGATCAACGAAGGCACACCACCGCCGCGCTGGTACTCGGAACGCACGGTGTGGCCGGGACCTTTCGGGGCAATCATGATCACATCGACGTCATTGCGCGGCACGACCTGGTTGTAATGGACGTTGAAACCATGTGCGAAGGCCAGCGCCGCGCCCTTCTTCATGTTCGGCTCGACATCGGCGTAATACACGGACGGGATGGTTTCGTCCGGCAGGAGCATCATGACGACGTCGGCGTCCTTGACCGCCTTGGCGACTTCCTCGACCTTCAGGCCGGCCTTTTTGGCCTTGTCCCACGAAGCGCCGTTCTTGCGCAGGCCCACCGTGACCTTGACGCCGGAGTCCTTGAGGTTTTGTGCGTGCGCATGGCCTTGCGAGCCATAACCCACGATGGTGACTTTCTTGCCCTTGATGAGGGAAAGGTCGGCATCCTTGTCGTAATAGACTTTCATGGTTTTCCTTTGATTTTGGTAGACGAGATCAGACTTTGAGAATGCGGTCGCCGCGGCCGATGCCGCACACGCCGGTACGGACGGTTTCGAGAATCAGCGAGCGGTCGATGGCATCGAGGAAGGCGTCGAGCTTGGCGCCATTGCCGGTCAATTCGATGACGTAGGAGGATTCGGTCACGTCGATGATATGGCCGCGGAAGATGTCGGCGACGCGCTTCATCTCCTCGCGGTCCTTGCCGGTGGCGCGCACTTTCACGAGCATCAGTTCGCGCTCGATGTGCGCGGCATCGGACAGATCGACCACCTTGACGGTGTCGATCAGCTTGTTGAGCTGCTTGGTGATCTGCTCGATGATGTCGTCGGAGCCGATGCTGACGATCGTCATGCGCGACAGCGAGGGATCCTCGGTCGGGGCCACCGTCAGCGATTCGATGTTGTAGCCGCGGGCGGAGAACAGGCCGGAAACGCGCGACAGCGCGCCGGATTCGTTTTCGATGAGGATGGAAATGATGTGGCGCATATCAGAGCTCCTCCGCCAGGATCATTTCGGACAGGCCCTTGCCCGCCGCGACCATCGGGAAGACGTTGGCGGTCTTGTCGGTCAGGAAGTCGAGGAAGACGAGCTCGTTCTTGTGCTTGACAAAGGCTTCCTTCAGCGCGGGTTCGACATCGGCGGGCCGGGTGGCGCGGATGCCGACATGGCCATAGGCCTCGGCCAGCTTGACGAAATCGGGCAGCGCATCGACGTAGGACTCGGCGTAGCGGTTGCCGTGGAACATCTGCTGCCACTGCCGCACCATGCCGAGATAGCCGTTGTTGAGACAGAGGATCTTGACCGGCAGGTGGAACTGCTTGCAGGTCGAGAGTTCCTGGATGTTCATCTGGATCGAACCTTCGCCGGTAATGCAGGCGACCGTGGCTTTCGGATTGGCGAAGCGCACGCCCATCGCGGCCGGCAGGCCGAAGCCCATGGTGCCGAGACCGCCGGAGTTGATCCAGCGGCGCGGTTTGTCGAACTTGTAGTACTGCGCGGCCCACATCTGGTGCTGGCCGACGTCGGAGGTGACGAAGGCGTCGCCGCCGGTCACTTCGTAGAGCTTTTCGACGACGTACTGGGGCATGATCAGGTCGCTGCCCATCTTGTACTTGAGCGAATCCTTCTTGCGCCATTCCTCGATCTGCTTCCACCAGGACGCCAAATGCTTCGCATCGGGCTTGCCCTCGCTGGCTTCAAGCTGCTTGATGATTTCGTCGAGTACGTCGGGCACGTTGCCGACGATCGGCACGTCGACGCGCACGCGTTTGGAGATCGAAGACGGGTCGATATCGACATGGATGATCTTGCGGGCGACCCGTCCGAAGTGATCCGGGTTGCCGATCACGCGATCGTCGAAGCGGGCGCCGATAGCCAGCAGTACGTCGCATTCCTGCATCGCCATGTTGGCCTCGTAGGTACCGTGCATGCCGAGCATGCCGAGGAACTGGCGATCGGTGGCCGGATAGGCGCCCAGTCCCATCAGGGTCTGGGTGATCGGGTAGCCGAGCATGCGCGCAAGCCGGGTCAGCTTCTCGGCGGCGTCGGACAGGATCACGCCGCCGCCGGTGTAGATCATCGGGCGCTTGGCATCGAGCAACAGCTGCACCGCTTTCTTGATCTGGCCGGTATGACCCTTGACCACCGGATTGTAGGAGCGCATCGCCACCGATTTCGGGTAATGAAAATCGGTCTTGTGGATCGTGATGTCCTTCGGGATATCCACCAGCACCGGGCCGGGACGGCCGGTCTTCGCCAGATAGAAGGCCTTCTTGATGGTCAGGGCGAGGTCCTTGACGTCTTTGACGAGAAAGTTGTGCTTGACGCAGGGGCGGGTGATGCCCACCGTATCGGCCTCCTGGAAGGCATCCTGGCCGATGTAGGCGGTCGGCACCTGACCGGTGATGATCACCAGCGGAATCGAATCGCAATAGGCGGTGGCGATGCCGGTCACCGCATTGGTGACCCCCGGACCGGAGGTCACCATGCAGACGCCGACCTTGTTGGACGAGCGCGAATAGGCATCGGCCGCGTGTACGGCTGCCTGCTCATGGCGGACCAGGATGTGCTTGACCTGGTCCTGCTTGAACATTTCATCGTAAATGAACAATACCGAGCCGCCAGGGTAGCCGAACACGTGTTCGACCTTTTCTTCCTGAAGGCACCTGATTACAATTTCCGCGCCTGTGAGTTGCATGCTTTTCGATCCACCGTTGCCGGTCTTGACGTTGAACGCCTTACTTGCCGACCACCACCCTTGGCGTTTCATCAACTGGGGGTGGCCCGAGGTCGGCGTTGCGGCGCTATACCCGAAACGTGCAACAATACTCGACCGCCCTGCTTGTGGTCAAGACTTCCCGCCACCGTCCGTCAATAGAGTAAGCATTCTCTTGGCTTCCCGCGCCGAGCTTTCCAATTTCCTAGCCGAAGTCGAGCGGCGCGCCTTCAAGCAGGCGCTCTTCGCTGTACGCGACGAGGATTCCGCGCTGGATATCGTGCAGGACAGCATGATGCGTCTGGCCGAGAAATATGGGGACAAGCCGGCCGACGAACTTCCCCCGATCTTCCAACGCATCCTGCAGAACGCCATCCGCGACTATTACCGGCGTTCGCGCACCAAAGCCGAGCGTTTCACCTCCCTTTCGGCGCTGGAAGGCGATGGCGACGATCCGTCCGACCCGCTGGAAACCCTTGAATTGGATGAGGAATCGAATCCGTTTGCGACCCCGCATGCGGCCCTCTTGCAGACTGAAACCCTTGCCCTCGTGGAGGAAGCCTTGCAGAACCTGCCCCCGCGTCAACGCGAAGCCTTCCTGCTGCGTTACTGGGAAGGATTGGACATTGCCGCAACCGCAGCCGCCATGGGTTGCACGGAGGGCAGTGTCAAAACCCATTGTTCGCGCGCTACCCATACCCTGGCGGCCGCGCTCGCGACAAAAGGAATCGGACCATGAATCGCACGATAGATCGCGAAGAACAATTTGCCCGACAGATTTGCCGCGTGCTCGACCGGGGCACGGAAGAACTCGATCATGCCATCGCCGAACGCCTGCGCGCTGCCCGCGAGCGCGCCTTGCAGCACCAGCATGTCCCCGTGGCCAGCCCCGCAATAGTCGGCGCTGGCGGGACGGCACTGCTCGGCGGCGACGAAGCGAAACATCCGCTGCGCACCGCACTCGCCATCCTGGCGCTGCTTCTGGGAGTGAGCATTTCCTACTACTGGAACGGCTTCAGCCAGGCGAATGAAAACGAGGCCATCGATAGCGCCCTGCTTGCCGACGACCTGCCGCCCAACGCGTACCTGGACAAAGGTTTTCAGGCATGGCTCGAAAAACAGGACTCGCCGTCCGGGGAGTAATCGGGGCTCTCCTCGTCTCGTTCGCCGTTCTGTTGGGCGGGCAGGCTCAAGCCGACCTGCCCCAGTTCGAACAGCCCGGCTGGACAGCGCTGACGCCCGCGCAGAAAGCCATCCTGGCCCCGCTCGAAAAGGAGTGGGCGCAAATGGATGCCTTTCGTCGCAAGAAGTGGATCGGCATCGCCCAGCGCTACCCCGATATGACGCCCCTCGAACAGGCGAGCCTGCAGCGCAACATGCGCGAATGGGCAAGGCTGGCGCCCGAAGAGCGCCGGATCGCACGCGAAAAATACAAGTCTCTGAAACGTATCTCCCCCGAGGAGCGCCAGTTCGTCAAGCAGAAATGGGAGGAGTACTCGACCCTCACGGAAGAGGAAAAGGAACGCCTGCGCAAGAAGGCTCCGAAGCGGCCCAAGATCAAGACGCCGGCCAAGCCACCCGCCGCGACCGTACCCAACCGGCGCGTGGCGACCCCCACCGTGCCGGTGCCGAGTTCCCCTCTTTCCCCACGCAAGGCGCCGCAAAGCCCGTTGGCTCCTCCGGCGCCGAAACCGCAAAACCCGCCGCCTGCGAGCGAGCCATCCGGCCAGCCAGCGTCGGATCAACTCTACCGCGGGTGAGTAAGGCCATTCCTTTCGAGCTGGCCGGGCTCCGCCGCCGTCTCGCCAGCATGCTCTACGAGTCGCTGTTGCTGCTTGGTGTCCTTTCGGTCACCTTCATGCTGCCGCATCTGGCGCTCGGCATGGCATACGGAATCGTGCTGCCCGGTCCGCTCCTGTTCCTCCATGTGTTTGCCGTGCAGGGCATCTATTTCGTCTGGTACTGGCGTCATGGCGGGCAGACGCTGGCCATGCAGACCTGGCGCCTGAAGATCGTCGGCGTCGACGGCCATCCGCCCCGGCTCGGGCAACTGATTCTGCGCTACGTGTTGAGCTGGCCGAGCCTGCTGTTCTACGGCGCCGGCCTGCTCTGGGCCATCTTCGACCGCGACCGCCAGTTCCTGCACGAACGGCTGTCGGGCACGCGCATCATCTTCGTTCCACCCACCACAGCAGCGCAGCCGCCGCCAGCAGGAAAATGACGCTGGGCGTCACGGCGGACAGCAGGGGAACCCAGCTTTTGATGACGCCGAGATGGGAAAACAGGCCGTTCAGCATGTGGAAGAAGATGCCCAGCATCACGCCGATGAAGACCCTGACGCTGACCACCGCCATGCGGTCGTGGGCATAAGCGAAGGGCAGGGCCAGCGCCATCATCACCAGCGTCGCCAGCGGATAGATCAGCTTCTTCCAGAGCGCGATCTCGTAACGCTCGGTCTTCTGCTGGTTGTCGCTCAGGTGGCGGATGTACTGGTAGAGGTTGACGAGCGACATGCGCTCCGGCACGACGAGCAGGACGGAGAGGATGTCCGGGTTGAGCGCGGAGCGCCATTCGAGCCGATCCTCGCGGGCCACGGTCGCCTTGTCGCGTTCGAAACGGGTGTGCGCCACATTGTGCAATTGCCAGTGGCCCGAAGGCATGTAGCTGCCCCGCTCGGCCTCGCTGATCGAACGCAGCCGATAATTTTCGTCGAAGGCGTAGACGCGCACGCCCCGCAAACTCGCATCGGGCAACACCTCGCGCACGTTGATGAAGGAGTGGCCATCCTTGACCCACAGGCCGGAACGGAATTCCTGGCCCACGAGCTGGCTCTTGGCGGTGAGTCGCAGCTGCTGCGCCATGCGCTCGGTCTGCGGCGCAACGAACTCGCCGATCAGGAAAGTCAGCACGACGAACACGCTGCCGAGTTTCGCCAGAGTCAGCAACAGCTCCCCGGTCGCCAGGCCGGAAGCGCGCAGCACCGTGATTTCCGAATGCCGGGCCAGCAGGGTCAGGGCGTAGAGCGTGCCGATCAGCACGGCGATCGGCAGGATCTCGTAGGCGCGTCCCGGCAGGGTCAGCGCGACGAAGCCGAGGGCGTGGCGAAGCTCGTAGCCGCCCCTGCCGACGGATTCCAGCTCGTGGATCAGGTCGAAAAACGCGAACAGGCCCAGAAATGCCGCCAGAACGAGCAGCGTGTCACCGTAGATCTCGCGGGCCAGATGACGCTCGTAAACTTTCACGTCATGCCTTCCTGCGTGCGATACGCCAAGGAGAAAAAACGGCCAGCCGCTTCCAGAACATCAGCAGCAGCACGACCAGCATCAGGGCATGGACCGCCCAGACACCGACGGAGAAAGGCAAGCGCCCCTGGGCCACCCAGGCCTGGCTGACCGACAGCAGGTTGCTGTAGATCATGAAGGTCAGCAAGGCGAAGATCAGGTTGTTGGTGCGGCCGGCACGCGGATTCACGAAAGACAGCGGGATCGCCAGCAGGGCGAGCAGCAGGGCGGACAGCGGAACACCGATGCGCCAGAGCAGTTCGCCCTTGTTGAGATCCGTGGGTTCCTGCAGCAACTCCCAGGTGGAGAGGCTCCTGGCGGTTTTTTCCGCGCCGCCGCCTTCGGCGGCTTCGATGCGCATCGCGTAGCTGTCGAATTCCATCACCCGATACTCCGCCGATCCGGCCATGCCTTCATAACGCCGGCCATTGGTCAGGACGAGGAACCTGTCGCCGTTTTCCGCGACTTCCGTGTGGCCCTGGGCCGCGGCGATCACGCCCAGTTTCCCGTGCTGCATGGAATTGATGAAAATATTCCTGACCCGATCCTGGCCGGTGGCATCCGGCACCGATTCGACGAAAAACACGCGGTCGCCCCGCGCAGACTCGTTGAAGGCGCCGGGCGTCACCCTGGCCACATCGTCGCGCTGGTCCATGCGCTGCTGGTATTCGGCACGCTTGTCGAGCGCCCAGGGCGCGAGAAACAGCGCCAGCACGGCGATCGCAAGAACGACCGGCAAGGCGAAGCGCAACACGGGCTTCATCCAGGCAGCGAGGGAGACACCCGAAGAAAACCAGATCGCCATCTCGGAATCGCGGTAAACCCGCGACAGCGACAGCAAAATGGAAACGAACAGGGTCAGCGACAGCAGGACGGGAAGATAGTTGAGCGCCGCGAAGCCGAGCAAGGCGGCGACGGCCTCCGAAGCGATCGCCCCGGTGGCCGCTTTTCCCAGCAGACGGATCAGCTGGGTCGTCAGCAGAATGGCGAAAAGGGCGACAAATACCGCAATGGCAGTCTGCGCAAACTCGCGCTGGGCGGCACGCTGAAAGAGCATCGATCGGGTCTGGCGTAGAAAAGTTTGCGGAATTTCAACCCGAGTGAAGATTGTGGCCGAAAAATGCTTAAACTGCGCTTTTCGTTCATCTTCAAGGAGCTGGCGGTGGAATTTAGCATAAAGAGCGGAAGCCCCGAAAAGCAGCGGACCGCCTGCGTCGTGGTCGGCGTCTTCGAATCGCGCAAGCTTTCGCTGCCTGCGGAACTCCTCGACAATGCGGCGCGCGGCCATCTCTCCGAACTGCTGCGGCGCGGCGACATGGAAGGCAAGGCGGGCAATACGCTCCTGCTGCACAAGGTGCCCGGCACGGAGGCGGACCGCGTCCTGCTGGTGGGCCTGGGCAAGGAACGCGAGTTCCGGGAAAAAGAGTATCGGTCCGCCATCGTCACGGCAGTGCGCACGCTCAACGAAACCGGCGGCTTCGACGGCACGCTTTACCTGACCGAACTGCCGGTCAAGAAACGCGACATCGCCTGGCGCGTGCGGCAGGCCGTCATGATCGCGGAAGAAACGCTCTACCGCTTCGATCAGCTCAAATCGAAAAAGGATGAAGTGCGGCGTCCGCTGCGCAAGCTGACTTTCTGCGTCGAGCGGCGCAACGAACTCGCCGCCGCCGAGCAGGCGCTGATCGAAGGCCAGGCCATCGCCGCCGGCATGAACACCATGAAGAACCTGGCCAACCTGCCGGGCAACATCTGCACCCCGACCTATCTCGCCGAACAGGCCCGCGCCCTGGCTGCCGAACATGGACTCGCGGCGGAAATCCTCGGTCGCGAGGAAATGGAGCGGCTGGGCATGCACACCCTGCTGGCCGTGGCCAAGGGTTCGCACCAGCCGCCGCAATTCATCGTCCTGAAATATCAGGGCGGCAAAGACAACGATAAGCCGATCGTCCTCGTCGGCAAGGGGGTCACCTTCGACACGGGCGGCATTTCCCTCAAGCCCCCGCCCGAGATGGACGAGATGAAGTTCGACATGTCCGGCGCCGCCAGCGTGCTGGCCACGATCAAGGCCGCCGCCCTGGTGAAGCTGCCGCTGAACGTCATCGCCGTCGTGCCGGCCGTCGAGAACATGCCCGGCGGCAGCGCGACGCGCCCCGGCGACATCGTCACCTCGATGTCCGGCCAGACCGTCGAGATCCTCAACACCGATGCCGAAGGCCGGCTGATCCTCTGCGATGCGCTGACCTACGTCGAACGCTTCGAACCCGACTGCGTCATCGATGTCGCCACGCTCACCGGCGCCTGCGTGATTGCCCTCGGCCATGTCGTCAGCGGCCTGCTCGCCAACGACGACGGTCTCGCCCGCGAACTGCTCGATGCCGGCAACGCGAGCTGGGACCGCGCCTGGCAGCTGCCGCTGTTCGAGGACTACCAGGAGCAGTTGCAGAGCAACTTCGCCGACATGGGCAACATCGGCGGGCGCCCCGCCGGCACGATCACGGCCGCCTGCTTCCTGTCGCGCTTCACCAAGAAGTACGAGTGGGCGCATCTCGACGTCGCCGGCACCGCCTACAAGTCGGGCAAGGAAAAGGGTTCGACTGGCCGCCCCGTGCCGCTGCTGACCCATTTCCTCCTCGAACGCGCCGCGAAGAAAGTCGGCGCTGGCGGGACGGCATCGAAGTAAGCCATGACGCGCATTTCCTTCCTGCACGGCGCGCCCGACCGCATCCAGTCCGCTGCCCAATGGCTGCAGCGGGCCTGGAGCGACCGGCAAGCCGTGCTGGTTTTCGTGCCGGATGCCGAACAGGCCCACCGGCTGGATCGCCTGCTCTGGACCCAGCCGCAACTCTCCTTCATTCCCCATTGCCGCACGGACTCGCCGTTGGCGGGAGAAACGCCCATCCTGCTGACCGACCGGCTGGACGACCCCGCCCAGGAAGCCTGCCTCCTCAACCTGAGCAACGAACTGCCGCCGAGCTTCTCGCGCTTCGAGCATCTGGTCGAGATCGTCAGCATCGACGACGCCGACCGCCTGCCGGCGCGCGAGCGCTACAAGTTCTACCGCGACCGCGGCTATGCCGTCGAAAACCGCGACATTTCGGGAGACGTCTGATGCCGACCGATGACGATCCGATCGAGCGGACCGATACGCTCATGCGGCGCTATCGCAGCTTCGTCGCCCGGCCTTCCGCGGTTCCGCCGCCCACGGCGGAAGTCGGCGACGACTGCGCGGACATCCCGCTGCTGACTGAGGTCGTCGCGGAAAATGTCCGCCAACCCCGCAATCCTCATGAAGCGCTCGACAGCCTCAAACAAGATCTCGAAAACGAAATTGCCGCATT
>CAZPIE010000037.1:0-13013 GCA_964586275.1 uncultured Methyloversatilis sp.
ATAGCTGCATGATTATAAACATGAATCAATGCGCGACCTCAATGGATGACCTCAATGGATGACCTCAACGGTTCCATCCGCTTTTGCCACGCCGCTGACGACCTGGCCGTTGCCCAGCCTGACCTGGGCGACCTGGCCTTCTTGGGCATTGGCGAGCGCGCGGCCTTCGTTGGCGACAGCGAAACCCGGTCCGCGCGCGACAACCCTGACGGTCTGCCCCTGGCGGATCACGGTCCGGGACTTGAGCATGTCGGCACGCAGCGGCCGTCCTGCCGGTATCGACGAGGCCGCGACCTTGCCGATGGCAAGGGCGGCATCGGTCAGGATGCTGCCGGGCAGTTCGGAAAGATCTCCCCGCTCGGTGGCGAGATCGTCGGCGGATACCGCCTGTCCCTGCGGGATCGGCCGGGCGCTGATCAGATAGTCGGCCTTGACGCGCACATGCACCGGTACATGGACGCGCCAGCCGGCCTCGCCAAGGCAGCGCACGACGACGTTGGTACGCCCCCAGGGCCGCGCGCCGGCCGGCCGGGAGATGTCGAAGCTGCCGCAGGGAGCGAGCTGGTTGCCGGGATCGAGTCCGCCGATCTCCCAGCTGACCTCGCCGGGCAGCCCCCCGGTCTGGACCTTCAGCCAGCTCTCGATGGCTTTCCTGACCGGGGCGGGATCCTGCCAGGCCGAAACTGTCGGGGCGGGCAGGGCCAGGAGGCTAGCAGCCAACAGAAAAATCAAGGTACGCATGACGTCATTGGAACACGATTCCCCGCGCCGGTTCGGCCATGTACCGGCGCTTTATCGGTTCATTTCCTCTCGTGGCAAGAATTGCCGCTTCTGCCGGCAAGCGTGTCGCCAGACCGCCGTTGCGCAAGGCAAATCGAGGAAAAACAGGCATGGCACGGATGCTGCTTAAAGATGCTGCCAAAGCCTCTTTTCGCCAACCGACATGATCGACCGACTTGACCAGGACCTGAGCACCCTCCGCAATGCCATGAATATCCGTGGCTATCGGCAGGAACTGCTGGCCTCGAACATCGCCAACGCCGACACGCCGCACTACAAGGCGCGCGATGTCGATTTCAAGTCGGCGCTGCAGGCCGCCATGGGTGGCCGCGGCGCCCCGGCGGTCCAGCCGGTCACGCTGGCACGCACGCAGGCCGGGCATCTGGGCGGCAATGGGGTTTCGCCCCACGGCGGATCCGTGAAGTACCGGGCCGAATATCAAGGGGCCGTCGATGGTAACACGGTGAACATGGATGTCGAGCGTGCCGCCTTCGCCGAGAACGCCCTCCAACTCGAAGCCTTGATCCTGTTCGTCAACAAGCGCTTCGAAGGCTTGAAGCGCGCCATCCAGGGTCAGTGAAAAAATGAGCGACTTCAGAATCTTCGCCATCGCGGGTTCCGCGCTGACCGCGCAATCCGCCCGCCTCAATGCGGTCGCGAGCAACCTGGCCAACGCCGACAGCGTCGTCGGGTCGGACGGCCAGCCCTATCGCGCCAAGCAGGTCGTGTTCGGGGCGATGCCGGTGGAAGGCGGCGGCATCGGTGTGCGCGTCACCCAGGTGGTCGAAAGTGCCGCGCCCTTGCGCATGCAGTACGACCCGGCGAACCCGGCCGCCGACGAGAAGGGCTATGTGGCGCTGCCCAACGTGAATGTGGTCGAGGAAATGGTGAACATGATCTCGGCCTCGCGCGCCTACCAGACCAACGCCGAAGTGATGAATACCGCCAAGCAACTGATGATGAAAACGCTGGCGATCGGACAATAGGAAAGGTAACCCACCATGACGACAGTTGCCGCCAATCCCGCCGAATCGATCTACGCCTCCCTCGGTACCCGGACGGACAAGAAGAGCGCTTCCGTCGCGAACGAGGCGGAGAATCGCTTCCTGACGCTGCTGACGACGCAACTGAAGAATCAGGATCCGCTCAACCCCCTCGACAACGCGCAACTCACCTCGCAGCTCGCCCAGATCAGCACCGTCAACGGCATCGAAAAGCTCAACGTCACGCTGCAGAAGCTGCTCTCCGGCATGGAAGACTCGCAGGCGATGGAAGCGGCATCGCTCGTCAATCGCGGCGTGCTGGTGCCGGGCTCCAGCATGACGCTGGGCGAACAGGGGGGCATCGGCGGCCTCGAGCTGGCCACTGCTGCCGACGAAACGACCGTGACGATCAAGGACGGCAACGGCCTGGTGATTCGCAGCCTGAATCTGGGCGCGCTGGCCGCCGGCATTCATCCCTTCGTCTGGGACGGCAAGGCGGACAGCGGGGCGCAGGCGGCGCCGGGCAACTACAGCTACAGCATCAGCGCCAAGAACGGCACGAACACCTCGTCTGCGAGCGCCTTGGCGTATGGGCTGGTCCAGTCGGTCACCCGCAACGCCACGGGATTGTCTCTCGACGTTGGCACGCTTGGTGCGTTCACCATGGCCGACGTCAAACAAATTCTCTGACAGGAGAGTGACGCAATGAGTTTTCAACAAGGCTTGAGCGGACTGAGCGCATCGGCGAAGGCGATCGACTCGGTCGGCAACAATATCGCCAACTCCGGCACCGTCGGCTTCAAGTCGGCGACAACCGCCTTCGCGGACGTATTCGCGGCGACGATGGGGGGCGCCAATCAGATCGGTATCGGTACTGCGATTGCTAGCATCAACCAGCAATTCACGCAGGGCAACATCACGGTGACCAACAACGCGCTCGATCTGGCCATCAACGGATCCGGCTTCTATCGGCTCAGCAACCACGGGGCGATCACCTGGACGCGCAACGGCCAGTTCAACGTCGATAAGGACGGCTACATCGTCAATGCCAACGGCGCCCGGCTGACCGGCTATCTGGCCAATGCCAACAACGTCATCGTCCCCTCGACGCCTGCAGAGATATTCATCAATACCTCCGACCTGCAGCCGCAGCCGACCGGCCAGTCGGGAGCCGGCCTGGAGATCGGCCTGAACCTCGACTCGCGCGAGACGGTCATCGCCGCGACATTCGACATCAACGATCCGACGACCTACAACAGCTCGACGTCGGCAACCGTCTACGACTCGCTGGGCAACCCGCACCTGCTGTCGCTGTACTTCAAGAAAACCGGCCCGGGCGCTTGGGAACTGTACACCAGCCTCGACGGCGGCCCCGCTTCGGCAGCCACACCGCTCACCTTCTCCGCGACCGGAGCGCTGACCGCGCCTGCCAACGGCATCATCGCGCAATCCCACGCCATCGCCACGGGGGCCACCACGCCGCTCGACTATGACCTCAATCTGACGGGTTCGACGCAGTACGGCAGCATCTTCGGCGTTAACAGCATCACTCAGGACGGCTACACCTCGGGTCGCCTGTCGGGCTTGAGCGTCGCTTCGGACGGCACGATTCAAGGCCGCTACAGCAACGGCCAGACCCGCGACCTCGCGCAGGTCGTGCTCGGCAACTTCAACAATCCGAACGGCCTGCTCTCGCTGGGCAACAACCAGTGGGCGGAAACGGCCGATTCCGGCCAGCCGCTGGTCGGCGTGCCGGGTTCGGGTTCGCTGGGCGTAATCCAGTCGGCGGCGGTCGAGGAATCGAACGTCGACCTGACGGCCGAACTGGTCAACATGATCACCTTACAGCGCGCCTACCAGGCCAACGCGCAGACCATCAAGACGCAGGATGCGATCCTGCAGACGCTGGTCAACCTGCGCTGATAGCCAATAGTCGGCGCCGACGGGACGGCACGCGAGCAATGGACAAGCTGATCTACACGGTGATGACGGGCGCGACGGGCACGCTGTCGCGGCAGGCCGCGGTCACGCATAACCTCGCCAACGTCACCACCCAGGGTTACCGTGCCGAAGAGCATCGTCTGCGCGCCGCGCAGGTGCTGACGCACAACGCGACGCCCGCGGCGCTGCCGACGCGCGCCTTTGCCGTCGATGCCAGCACGCATACCGATTTCAGCGAAGGCGCGCTGACCTACACCGGCGGGCAGTTCGATGTCGCCGTCAAGGGCAAGGGCTGGATCGCCCTGGCGCTCCCCGATGGCAGCGAAGCCTACACGCGGGCCGGCAGTTTCGAGACCTCGGAAAACGGTTTGCTGCAAACCAAAAATGGCATTCCGGTCCAGGGGGATGGCGGGCCGATCACCATTCCGCCCGACACGCGCGTGACCATCGAGCGCGACGGCACGATTTCCGTGGTGCCGGCGACCGGCGCGCAGAACACCGTCAATGCCGTCGGCCGCATCAAGCTGGTGAATCCGCCGGAAGCCGATCTCGTGCGCGGTCCCGATGGCCTGTTCCGCCTGAATACCGGCGACCCGGCCCCGCAGGACGACAACGTGAAGATCGCCGCCGGCTATCTCGAAAACAGCAACGTCAACCCGGTCGAGCAGATGGTGGCGATGATCGCGCTGGCCCGCCAGTTCGAAATGCAGATGCGCATGATCGCCACCGCCGAAGCCAACGACCGCGCCGCGACGCAAGTATTGGCCCCCCGCTGAAGGAAAGATAAATGATTCGCTCGCTCTGGATCGCCAAGACCGGCCTCGACGCCCAGCAGACCAACCTCGATGTCATTGCGCACAACCTGGCCAACGTCAGCACCAACGGCTACAAGCGCCAGCGCGCGGTGTTCGAGGACCTGCTCTACCAGAACCTGCGGCAGCCCGGCGCGCAATCGACGCAGCAGACGCAGATTCCCTCGGGCCTGCAGCTCGGCGTCGGCGTGCGCACCGTCGCCACCGAGCATATTCACACCCAGGGCAGCCTGCAGCGCACCGAGAATCCGCTCGACATGGCGATCAACGGCCAGGGCTTCTTCCAGATCCAGATGCCGGACGGCACGCTCGCCTACACGCGCGACGGCGCCTTCCAGCGCGACAGCACCGGCCAGATCGTCACTTCGAGCGGCTATCCGCTCTCGCCGGCGATCACGATCCCGGCCGATGCGGTCAGCGTCACCGTCAGCCGCGACGGCGTCGTCTCGGTCACCCTGGCTGGCCAGCCCGCGCCCAGCACGATCGGCAACGTCCAGCTGGCGACCTTCATCAACAACGGCGGCCTGCAAAGCGTCGGCGAGAACCTGTATGTCGAGACGGCGTCGTCCGGCACGCCGACGCCGAACACCCCGGGCAGCAACGGCGCCGGACTGATCAACCAGGGCATGGTCGAAACCTCCAACGTCAATGTCGCGGAAGAGCTGGTGACCATGATCCAGACCCAGCGCGCCTACGAGATGAATTCGAAAGCGGTGCAGACCTCCGACGCCATGCTCGGCCGCCTGACGCAATTGTGAGAAAAGCCATGAAATCATTCCTGCTGTCGCTCGTGTCCGCGCTCCTGCTGACCGGCTGCGTCACGACCGCGCCCGCGACGGCGGTGCACCAGCCGATGACCGTGCGGCCGGAAGCCCGCCAGGCCGCGGTTCCGGCCAATGGCAGCATCTACAACGTCGCCACGGCGCGGCCGCTGTTCGAGGACCGCCGCGCCCGCCTCGTCGGCGACACGATCACCATCAACATCGCGGAAAAGACCGCGGCGGCGAAGAAGTCGGACACCAAGGCCGACCGCAGCCACGAGTCTGCGCTGGGCATCCCGACGATCGCCGGCCTGCCGCTCAAGAGCTTCCAGGGCGCGACGCTGGCGGCCAACAGCAGCACGGCCTTCGAAGGCTCGGGCGAAAACACTTCCTCGAACAACTTCATCGGCACGCTGACGGTGACGGTGATCGAGGTTTATCCCAACGGCAACCTGCTGGTCTCGGGCGAGAAGCAGATCGGGCTGAAGGAGGGCGAGGAGTTCATCCGCTTCTCGGGCGTCGTCAATCCGATCACGATCACGGCGGCGAACACGGTGGCATCCACGCAAGTCGCGGATGCACGCATCGAATACAAGGCCAATGGTTTCATCGATTCGGCCCAGGTCATGGGCTGGCTTGGGCGCTTCTTCCTCAGTTTCCTGCCATTTTGAAAAAGCATTGACATGAGCACCGTACACAAAATCCTGATCGGCATGATGTGGCTGTTCGCCGCCCTGCTGGTCGCGGACGCCGCGCGCGCCGAGCAGCGCATCAAGGAGCTCGCCTCGATCGCCGGCGTGCGTAGCAACCAGCTGGTCGGCTACGGGGTGGTGGTCGGCCTCGACGGCACGGGCGACCAGACCACGCAGACGCCCTTCACGGTGCAGAGCATGATCAACATGCTGTCGCGCCTCGGCGTGACGCTGCCACCGGGCCAGTCGCTGCAACTCAAGAACGTCGCCGCGGTGATGGTGACGGCCGACCTGCCGCCCTTCGCCCGCAGCGGCCAGCCCCTCGACGTGACCGTGTCCTCGATCGGCAACGCCAAGTCGCTGCGCGGCGGCACCCTGGTGATGACGCCCCTGAAAGGCGCCGACGGCAACGTCTATGCCATGGCGCAGGGCAACGTCGTCGTCGTGGGCGCCGGCGCGGCCGGCGCCGGCGCGAAGACCACGGTCAATCACCTGGCGGCGGGCCGCATCGTCAATGGGGCCACGGTCGAGCGCGAGGTGCCGATGTCCGTGGGACAGGGCGACATCGCCAGCTTCGAACTGCACCGCAGCGATTTCGGCACGGCACAGCGCCTGGTGATGGCCATCAATACGGCCATGGGCGCCGGCACGGCCAGCGCCGTCGACGGCCGTCAGGTGCAGGTGCGCCTGCCCGCAAGCCCCGACGCGCGCGTCGCTTTCCTCGGCGCGGTCGAAAATCTCGTCGTGACGCCCCCGCAGATGCCCGCGAAGGTGATCGTCAATGCGCGTACCGGATCGATCGTGATGAACCGGGCCGTGACCATCGATGCCTGCGCCATCGCGCATGGCAATCTGTCCGTTGCGGTGAGCGCCGACAACCGGGTGAGTCAGCCCGGCCCCTTCTCGGGCGGCCAGACGGCCGGCGTGACGAACGCGACGATCGACATCAAGCAGGAAGAGCGCGCCCTGGTGGCCCTGCAGGCCGGCGCCAACCTGGCCGACGTGGTCAAGGCGCTGAATGCCGTTGGCGCCAATCCGCAGGACCTGATCGCCATCTTGCAGGCGATGAAGCTGTCCGGTTCGCTGCGCGCCGAACTGGAGATCATCTGATCACGGCATGAATTGCCGGCATGTTCCGCCGACCGGCGTGGCACTGACAAGGCAGTCTATCGGATCATGATATCCGGCACCCCGCCCCCCTCCGTTTTCGATATCCAGGCACTCGCGAAGATCAAGACCGAACTGCGCAAGGACGATCCGGAAGCCCTGAAGGCTACCGCTCGGCAGTTCGAAGCGGTGTTCCTGCAGATGGTGCTCAAGTCGATGCGCGCCGCGACGCCCCAGACCGGACCGTTCGACAGCGACCAGACCCGCTTCTATCAGGAATTGCTCGATTCCCAACTGGCCCAGGCGATGGCGGCCAAAGGAGGTACCGGCCTGGCCGCGGTGATCGAAAGGCAGTTGTCGCGCGCCGATGCGATTCAGGCGCCGGGCGGGGAAGAAGGCTTTCCGCTGGTTCCGCCCCTGCGGTCGATGCCGTTCAACGTGCCGCGCGCTTATCCGTTGCCGGATGGCGGCAAACCGGCGCCCGCCATCCCGCTCGAGCGCAGCCCGCTCCGCCTCAACCCGATCGGGGGCGCCGCAACTGCCGTCCCGCCAGCGCCGAATTCCTTCGTTTCGTCCGTCTGGCCACATGCGGTTGCGGCAAGCAAAACGACCGGCATCCCGGCCCGGTTCCTCGTGGCCCATGCCGCCCTGGAAAGCGGCTGGGGCAAGTCCGAGCCCCGCTTCGCCGACGGCCGGCCGAGCCACAACCTGTTCGGCATCAAGGCCGGCAGCAATTGGAGCGGCGCGGTCGTCGAGGCGACGACCACCGAGTACGTGAACGGCGTGCCCGAAAAACGCATCGAGCGCTTCCGGGCCTACGGCTCCCATGCCGAAGCCTTCCAGGACTACGCGCAACTCCTCGCCCAATCGCCGCGCTACGCAGGCGTGATCGGCAGCCGCGATGCCGCCGGCTTCGCCCAGGGGCTCCAGCGCGCCGGCTATGCGACCGACCCGGCCTATGCCGCCAAGCTCGAACGCGTGATCGCCCAGCTCGGCTGAACGGTTTGGCACGGCAGTTGCTGTGCTGTGCTGGAGAAAGCTCAATCAACGGCAGATATTGCCGTTAACGATCCATCGTCCGGAGCCAGAACATGGGCCTATTAAACGTCGCCATCACGGGTTTGAACGCAGCGCAGGTGGGCATCATGACCACCAACCACAATATCGCCAATGCGTCGACCGAGGGCTACAACCGCCAGCGGATCATCCAGTCCACCAACACGCCGATGTTCACCGGCGCCGGCTATATCGGCCAGGGGACCAACGTCCTGACGGTGCGGCGGATTTACGACCAGCAGTTGAACGAACAGGTGCTGGCGGCCAGCACCGGCGCCGCCGAGATGGACAGTTACCTCGCTCAGATCGCTCAAATCGACAACCTGCTCGCCGATCCGGGCGCCGGTCTGACACCCGCGCTGTCGGCCTTTTTCAAGGGCGTTCAGGAGATGGCGGCGAATCCTTCATCCATACCGGCACGGCAGGGCATGCTGTCCGCCAGCCAGGCGCTGGTGTCGCGTTTCCAGTTGATCGACCAGCGCATGAGCGAGATTCGCAGCGGCGTGAACGCGACGGTGACCAGCGAAGTCGCGGCGATCAATTCCTATGCCCAGCAAATCGCCGCGATCAACCAGCGCATCGTCGCGGCCCAGGCGGCGGGACCGAACCAGCCCCCCAACGATCTGCTCGACCAGCGCGATCAACTGGTGGCCGACCTGAATACGAAGATCCGCGCCACGACGATTACCCAGGACGACGGCACCTACAGCGTGTTCATCGGCAACGGCCAGCCGCTGGTCGTGGGCAACCAGCCTTTTTCCCTGAAGGCGGTGGCGGCGCCCGACGATAGCGGACGCATCGTGGTGGCGCTGTCATCGCCCAACGGCGGCACGATCTATATGCCGGAATCGATGCTGTCCGGCGGATCGCTCGGCGGCCTGATCGCCTTCCGCAGCCAGTCGCTCGACGAAGCCCAGAATGCGCTCGGCCGCATCGCCTTGACGCTGGCGCAGAACTTCAACGCGCAGCATCGGCTCGGCCAGGATCTCGATGGGGATCTGGGGGGCGATTACTTCGATATGTCGCAGCTGGCTCCGGTGGTGCTGGCAAACGCCAATAACGTCGGTACGGCAGCAATCGCGGCTCCGATTGATATTGCGAACGTCGACGCCCTCACCACCAGCGATTATCGGTTGACGTATTCGGCCGCCAATACCTTTAACCTGGTTCGCCTATCCGATGGTCGGATGTGGACGGGAACCGGTGCTTCGCCGGCCGCTGCCTTCACCGACCTGCAAACCGATCTTGCCGCAGACCCACAAGGATTCACACTCACCCTTGCCGGCTTGGCCGCGGTGGGCGACAGCTTCCTGATCCAGCCGACACGTTCCGGCGCAAAAAATCTGGCACTGGCGATCGGCAATGCGCGGGACATCGCGGCGGCGGCGCCGATCCGCACGCACGCGGCGCTGGCCAACACGGGCACCGGCAGCATCAGCGCGGGCATCGCCCTGGACACAACCCATCCCAATTTGTGGACCACGACGACGCTCAACTTCGTTGCCGGCGGTTACCGGATCAACGGAGTCGGCCCCGTTATCGCCTACACGCCGGGCGCGAACATCGACCTCAACGGCTGGCGGGTTGTCGTATCCGGCACTCCGGCAGCGGGCGATGTTTTCACCATCGAACGCAATCTGAACGGCGTAGCCGACAACCGCAACGCTGTCCTGCTGGGCGCGCTGCAGACGAAGAACACGATGGACGGAGGCACGGCGACTTACCAGTCGGCTTATTCGAACATTGTCTCGCGGATCGGCAACAAGGCGCGCGAGGTCGAGATTGCCGGCCAGGCCCAGCAAAGCCTGCTCGAGCAGGCGCAATCCACACGCGCTCAATTGTCGGGCGTGAATCTCGACGAAGAGGCCGCCAATCTCTTGCGCTACCAGCAGGCTTATCAGGCGGCAGCCAAGGTGATCGGCATCGCCACCACGCTTTTTGACGAAATTCTGGCGCTCGGACGTTAAGGAAAAATCATGAGAATCGCCACCAGCATGATCTTCGATGCGGGCGTTGCCAACATCAACAGGCAATGGTCCCAGTTGCAGCATTTGCAGCAACAGGTCGCCACGGGCCGGCGCTTCGTCTCACCATCGGACGATCCGGTCGCCGCCGCGCGCGCGCTCGAAGTGACGCAGTCCGCCGACATCCTCACCCAGTACGCGACCAATCAGCAGAACGCCAATTCCGCGCTCGGGCTTGCGGAAGCGCAGATGAGCAGCCTCAACGGCATGTTCGCGCGCCTCAAGGAGCTGACGGTGCAGGCCGGCAACGCGACGCTGTCGGTCTCGGACCGCAAGTCGATCGCCTTCGAACTGCGGGCGCGTTTCGATGAACTGCTCGGCATCGCCAATGCCGCCGACGGCCAGGGGCAGTATCTGTTCTCCGGCTTCATGGGCGCGACCAAGCCCTTCGCCGGCACGGTCGAAAGCGGCGTCACGTACGCCGGGGACGACGGCCAGCGGAAACTGCAGGTATCCGCCACGCGCATGCTCGAGGTCAGCGATTCCGGGCGCGATGTTTTCGAGCGTATCCGCAATGGTAATGGCCATTTCGTTACCGACTACGCCGCGGGCAATACCGGCACCGGTGTCATCGATGCCGGCAGCGTTACAGGCAACTTCATCTCCGATAGCTACACGATCAGCTTTACGCCTTCGGCCGGCGGCCTCGAGTACACCGTGACCGGGGTAAATTCTGGTGTGGTTGCGGGCCCGACGACCTATCGCAGCGGCGATGCCATCGCCTTCAATGGCGCATCGGTGGTGATTACCGGAGCACCTGCGGCCACGGATACCTTTACCGTGACGCCCAGCACTTCCCAAAGCGTGTTCACGACATTGGGCAATCTCATCGTTGCGCTCGAATCGCACAGCACGCAAGCTGCCGATGCAGCGAAATACAGCAATGAAATCGGCTTTGCATTGCGCGATCTCGACCAGGCCAACGACAACTTCCTGCGCGTGCGTTCGATGATCGGCAGCCGCATGAACGAGCTGGAATCCCTTGGCAACGTGAATCAGGACCTGCAGCTCCAGTATCGGCAAACCTTGTCGAACCTGCAGGATCTCGACTATGCGAAAGCCATTTCCGACCTGACGCGCAAGCAGACCGACCTGCAGGCCGCGCAGCAGTCCTTCGCGCGGATCTCGCAACTGTCCCTGTTCAACTACCTGTAATGATGTCGATCCTCATGCCGTCCCGCCAGCGCCGACTGTTGCTCGCCGCGGCAATCGGTACGCTGTTGTCCGGTTGCGCGCAGAATCCGACCGCGGTCGACGCCAAGGGCGTGGGCGGCAAGACCAGCGAGGCACTGGCCATGGTCGCCACCAGGGTCATCGGCGGTCCGCTGATCCCGGACACGAATGTGCAACTGGGGCCATCGGTGGCGTATCCGCTCGAAAAGCTGGTCTACTGGGGCATCTGGGTGGGGGCTGCGTATTTGATCCTCGACCCGCTCGCACCGAACTGGGACATCGAGGAAGCGCGCCTGCCGGAGAACCATGTGCATTTCCGGATGTCCATGAAACGCTATTACGCGGGCGGCGCCGGCGAGGCGCGGGCCGTGTTCAACCGGCGCGCCAGGACGCTGATGCGCGAGGGCGGCTATGACGGCTTCGAGATCGTCGAATATTCCGAGGCGCTCGATTCGTCGGTGCTCGGCTCGCAACGCACCGCCGAGGGCGTGATTCGCCTGACCAAGAAGGCCGGCTGATCAGCCGGCCGCCGCGCGCAGTACCGCATCCATGGCGCGGAAGGCATTCTCGAACAGCCGTCCCATCGCCGCGCCGAAGTAGGGGATCGAAAACATCAGGACGATGAAGCCGGCGATCAGGGTGACCGGAAAGCCGACCGCGAAGATGTTCAGTTGCGGGGCCACGCGCGCCAACACGCCCATCGCCAGGTTGGCGATCAGCAGCGCGGCGATCAGCGGCAGCGCCAGCAGCAGGCCGGCGGAGAACAGCACCGAAGACCAGGCCAGCATGCTGGAGATGCCGCCGGTCGAGAATGGCGTGGCGGATACGGGCAGCAGACGGAAGCTTTCGACCAGCACCTGCAGCGTCAGCAGGTGGCCGTTCATGGCCAGAAAGATCAGCATCGCGAGCAGGCCGAGAAATTCAGAGAGGACGGGGGTCTGGCCGGCGTTCTGCGGATCGTAGAACACGGCAAAGGACAGACCCATCTGGAAGCCGATCAGGTCGCCGGCGACGTCGATCGCGGCGAAGGCGATGCGCAGCGTGAAGCCGAGCAGCACGCCGATGAGGATCTGCTGGGCGAGGATGACGAAGCCGAGCCACGAGCCGGGCGGCACCGCGGGCATCGGCGGCAGCACCGGCACGATGGCAAGGGTGATGACGAGTCCGACGCCCAGCCGGATGCGCTGCGGTTGCGCGACATTGTTGAAGATCGGGGCACTGGCCAGCAGGCCGAAGATGCGCGCCAGCGGAAACAGGAAAGCGGTGATCCAGGCGTCGAGCTGGGCGCTGGTGAACGAGATCATCTGCCTTGCGCCGGGCCGCCCCAAGAGAGGCAGCGCCCCCCTGTGGGGGGCAGCGAAATGATTTTGTGAGCGTGGGGGGCCAATACCTTATCCGATGATGCCAGGGATCGATCCGTAGAGGCGCTGCATGAAGTCGGTCAGCACCGTCAGAATCCAGGGGCCGGCGACGATCAGGGTGACGAAGACGGCGATCAGCTTGGGCACGAAGGACAGCGTCGCCTCGTTGATCTGCGTGGCGGCCTGGAAGATGGAAATCAGCAGGCCGGTGGCCAGCGCGGCGACGAACAGCGGCGCGGAAATCAGCAACATGACTTCGACGGCCTGACGGCCGATATCGATGACGGTGGACGGGGTCATGAACGGTTTCCTTTAACGTGAAA
>CAZPIE010000038.1:0-12197 GCA_964586275.1 uncultured Methyloversatilis sp.
ACCTCGTCAGCCCCGCGATGGCCGCCGCCGCCGCCATCGCCGGCCATTTCGTAGATATTCGCGAGTTCTGAAAACATGAAAGCATTCACCCAGCTCGACGGCCTGGTCTGCCCGCTCGACCGCGCCAACGTCGATACCGACGCGATCATCCCCAAGCAGTTCCTCAAGTCGATCAAGCGTTCGGGCCTTGGCCCCTACCTGTTCGACGAGTGGCGCTATGCCGACACCGGCCAGCCCGGCATGGACTGCACGAACCGGCCGCTGAAGCAGGACTTCGTCCTCAACCAGCCGCGCTACAAGGGCGCCCAGATCCTGCTCGCGCGCGACAACTTCGGTTGTGGCTCCTCGCGCGAGCATGCGCCCTGGGCGATCGAGGACTACGGCTTCCGCGTCATCATCGCGCCGTCGTTTGCCGACATCTTCTTCGGCAACTGCTACAAGAACGGCATCCTGCCGATCGTCGCGTCGGCGGAGATTGTCGACCAGCTGTTCCGCGAATGCGCCGCGCAGCAGGGCTACAAGTTGCGCGTCGACCTCGAGACCCAGACCGTGCGCAACCCCGCCGGCGAGTGGTTCAGCTTCGACATCACGCCGCACCGCAAGCACTGCCTGCTCAACGGCCTCGACGAGATCGGCCTGACGCTGCAGCACGCCGAGGAAATCAAGGCGTTCGAAAAACGCCACCAGGCCGCGCAGCCCTGGCTATTTGCGAATTAGCACGACGGCGAGTTCGGTCCGCTCGATCCCCGTATTGACGAGCTGCGGGTAGGGCGGCTTCGGCCATTCCCACAGCGTCGCCGGGAACAGCGCGCGCATCGCGTTGATGTCGCAGTGGTAGGGTGGCCCGTCGATGAAGCCGTGCGCGCTTTCCGGGCGCGGCGCCTGCATGAACAGCGCGAGCAGCTTGCCGCCCGGCTTCAGCCACGCGTGCAGCTGCGCGGCATAGCGCTGCCAGAAATCCGGGTACAGCGCGCACAGGCAGGTCTGCTCGAAGACGGCATCGACCGGGGCAGCCGGCTGCCAGTGCAGCACATCGGCGTCGACGAGCCGGGCCGCGAGGCTTTCGCGGTCCAGTACCTGTCGGCATAGATCCAGCGCGTTGGCGGCGAAGTCGATGCCGGTGACGTCCATGCCGGCGCTGGCGAGCGCCGCGACCTCCCAGCCATGCCCGCAGCCCGGCACGATGACGGCGTTGCCGCGGGCAAGTGTGCCATCGGCGATCCACTGCGCGAGTTGCGGATTGGGTTCGCCGCGATTCCAGGGGGTCGAGCCGGTGGCGAAGCGCTCTTTCCAGAAATCCTGCGTGGGGCCGCTCAAGCTGTTTCTCCCAGGAGTATGTGCTTCTTGATGCGCCCGACGACGTGCATCTCGCAGGCGCGGCAGTCGAAGGTCAGCGTCAGGCGCTCGTTGCCGTTGATCAGCGTCATCGGCTCGGCGCGTAGCTGCCCCTGCACGCCGGTGACGCCCTTGGCCTGATGCGGGCAGCGGTTGAAGGCGTGGCGCAGGCAGTGCTTGGTGATCATCAGCGACACCTCGCCGGTTTCCGCGTGCGCTTCATAGGCGGCGGCGATCGCTTGCACGCCGTGCCTTGCGTAGAAGCGGCGCGCCGCGCTGTCGTGGACGTTGGCGAGGTAGCTCGCACCGCGGCGATCTCCTTCAGGGATAGCTCCCTGGCCAGCACCAGCCGGGAGAAGCCGCAGTCGGCGAGGAAGCGCACCTTGGCCGGCGTGCGGATGTCGCATTGCGTCGAGGCGTGCAGGATCGCCTGCCGGCCGATCTCGGCGCTGCGGGCGGGGGCGAGCAGTTCGATGCGGCGAGTCATGAAAGTCGGCGCTGGCGGGACGGCACTGCTCAGCCGCCGAAGCGCCGCAGGCCGTCGAGATCGAGGATGCTGATGCCGCCGTACTCGATGCGCAGGAAGCCGGCATCCTCGAGCAGCTTCAGCGAGCGATTGACGCGCTGGCGCGAGACGCCCGCCAGATGCCCGATCTCCTCCTGCGAGATGGCGAGCGTGGTGTTCTGGCCCGGATAGAGCACCGGGTTGAACATGATCGAGATGCTGCGCGCGACCCGCGTGTCGGTGTCGTGCAGGCGCTGGGATTCGAGCAGGCCGATGAATTGGCCGAGGCGCTCGTTGATCTGCTCGATGATCGCGTGGTTGAAGGCGAAGCTGTGGTCGAGCAGCCAGCGGAAGGTTTCGCGCTTCATGCAGGCGACGCGCGTCGCGCGCAGCGCGATGACGTCGTAGCGGCGCGGCTCGGTCTTCAGCAGGGAGCCTTCGCCGAACCAGCCGCCCGCGGGGATGCCGGCGTAGGACGCGGTCTTGCCGGTCACCCAGTCGGAGGACATCTTCGCCAGGCCGTCGATGATGCCGATCCAGCATGTGGGCTGCTCGCCCTGGCGGCAGATGAAGCCGCCGGCGGCAACGTGGCGCTCGACCATGCCCTGGCGCGCGCGCGCGAGTTCGTCGGGCTTCAGATGCTGCGCCCAGCGCGACAGCGCGATGGCTTCGGCGAGGGTCGGGGAGGGATTCGAATTGTCAGGCACGCGACAATTATAGGCAGCCGCGCAAGCTAGAGTTTGCCCATTACAATCGATCGACCGGCCTTGTGCAGTGCGTCATTTCACGTGGGCGCGGCACCGGGAAAGAAAATCGCGATCGCCGGAAATGGCCGGAATACGCGGCACCGGATGGAGGAGACCGACGCATGACTTTTGCATCATCGGGTCAGGCAACGCAGGCGCCCGATCGCCAGGACACTTTCCCCCGCCTGCTGCTGGCGCATGCGCGCGTGCGCGGCGACCGTCCGGCGATGCGCGAGAAGGATCTCGGCATCTGGCAAAGCTGGACCTGGGCCGAAGCGGCGCGCGAAGTGCGCGGCATGGCCTGCGGTCTCGCCGAACTGGGCTTCAAGCGCGGCGACCGGCTCGGCATCGTCGGCGACAACCGACCGCGTCTCTACTGGGCGATGTGCGCCGCGCAGATGCTCGGCGGCATACCGGTGCCGATGTACCAGGACGCCGTGGCGCAGGAAATGACCTTCGTGCTGCAGGATGCCGGCATCCACATCGCCATCGTCGAGGACCAGGAGCAGGTCGACAAGCTGCTCGAGGTGAAGGAGCAGTGCGCGGAGCTGCAACACATCGTCTATGACGATCCGCGCGGCATGCGCCATTACACGCAGACCTTCCTGCATGGCCTCGACGAGGTGATTTCCGCCGGCACGATCCACGACCGGAACCATCCGGATTTCCTGGAAACGGAAATCGCGCTGGGCCGCCCCGATGACACGGCGATCATGCTCTACACCTCGGGCACCACCGGCAAGCCCAAGGGCGTGTGCCAGACGCACCACGCGCTGATTTCCGCCGCGCGCGGCGGCTGCGGCTTCGACCGGCTCGGCGACACCGACGAGGTGCTCTCCTACCTGCCGATGGCCTGGGTGGGCGACAACCTGTTTTCCTACGCGCAGGCGCTGGTCGCCGGCTTCACGGTGAATTGCCCCGAGTCGGGCGACACGGTCATGACCGATATGCGCGAGATCGGTCCGACCTTCTACTTCGCGCCGCCGCGCGTGTTCGAGAACCTGCTCACGCAGGTGATGATCCGCATGGAGGACGCGGGCGCGCTGAAGCGCCGAATGTTCCACTATTTTATGGACGTGGCGAAACGCTGCGGCGCCGACATCCTCGACGGCAAGCCGGTCAGCGGCGGCGATCGACTGCTATATGCGCTCGGCAATGTGTTCGTCTTCGGGCCGCTCAAGAACGTGCTGGGCATGAGTCGCATCCGCGTCGCCTACACCGCCGGCGCGGCGATCGGCCCCGACCTGTTCCGCTTCTACCGCTCGATCGGCATCAACCTCAAGCAGCTCTACGGCCAGACGGAAACCTGCGCCTACGTCTGCCTGCAGCCGGACGGCAAGATCAAGTTCGATTCCGTCGGCCTGCCGGCGCCGGGCGTCGAGATCAAGATCGCCGCCAACGGCGAGATCCTCGTCAGGGGCCCGATGCTGCTCAAGGAGTACTACCGGCGACCCGATGCTACCGCCGAGTCGATCAACGCCGCCGGGTACTTCATGACCGGCGACGCGGGCTTCCTCGACGAGGACGGCCACCTCAAGATCATCGACCGCGCCAAGGATGTCGGCAAGCTCACCAACGGCGCGATGTTCGCGCCCAACTACATCGAGAACAAGCTCAAGTTTTTCCCGTACATCAAGGAGGCCGTCGCCTTCGGCCACGACCGCGACATGGTCTGCGCCTTCATCAACATCGACATGGGGGCGGTGGGCAACTGGGCCGAGCGGCGCGGCATCCCGTATTCCGGCTATGTCGACCTGGCCGGCAAGCCCGAGGTGCTGCAGCTGATCCGGGAGTGCATCGAGCAGGTCAACACGGAGCTGGCGCGCGACGCGATGGTGGCGGCCACGCAGGTGCAGCGCTTCCTCGTGCTGCACAAGGAGCTCGATCCCGACGACGACGAGCTGACGCGCACCAGAAAAGTCCGGCGCAACTTCATCTCGGAAAAATATGCCGTGCTGATCGACGCGCTTTACGGCGGCAAGCAGAACCAGTTCATCGAGACCGAGGTGAAGTTCGAGGACGGCCGCAAGGGCAAGGTCGCGGCCGACCTGCAGATCCGCGACGCCAGGATATTCCCCACCGTGCAGGGGAGGGCTGCCTGATGGCGCGCGAAATCGGCGACATCATTCTCGACCTCAAGGGCGTTTCGCTCTCCTTCGGCGGGGTCAAGGCGCTGACGGACATCTCCTTCGACGTGCGCGAGCACGAGATCCGCGCCATCATCGGCCCGAACGGCGCGGGCAAGAGCTCGATGCTCAACGTCATCAACGGCGTCTACCGGCCGCAGGAAGGCGAGATCGTCCTGCGCGGCGAGCACTTCAGCAAGATGAATCCCTACAAGGCCGCCTGCGCCGGCATCGCCCGCACCTTCCAGAACATCGCGCTGTTCAAGGGCATGAGCGTGCTCGACAACATCATGACCGGGCGCACGCTGAAAATGAAGGCCAATCTGCTGCAGCAGGCCTTCCGCCTCGGCGCCGCCGAGCGCGAGGAGCTGGCGCACCGCGCCAAGGTCGAGGAGATCATCGACTTCCTCGAAATCCAGCACATTCGCAAGACCCCGGTCGGGCGGCTGCCCTACGGCCTGCAGAAGCGCGTCGACCTCGGCCGCGCGCTGGCGATGGAACCGCAGATCCTGCTGCTCGACGAGCCGATGGCCGGCATGAACGTCGAGGAGAAGCAGGACATGAGCCGCTTCATCCTCGACGTGAACGACCAGCTCGGCACCACCATCGTGCTGATCGAGCACGACATGGGCGTGGTGATGGACATCTCCGACCGCGTCGTGGTGCTCGACTACGGCAGGAAGATCGGCGACGGCACGCCCGACGCGGTGCGCGCCAACCCCGAGGTCATCAGCGCCTATCTCGGCGCCAGCCACTAAAGAGGAACGGGAACGATGGCATTCTTCCTCGAAACCCTGATCGGCGGCCTGATGGCCGGCATGCTCTATTCGCTGGTGGCGCTCGGCTTCGTGCTGATCTTCAAGGCTTCCGGCGTCTTCAACTTCGCCCAGGGTGCCATGGTGCTGTTCGCGGCGCTGGCGATGGCGCGCTTCTCCGAGTGGATTCCCGGCTGGCTGGGCGTCGCCAATCCCGTCATCGCCAACATCCTCGCCTTCATCGTCGCGGCGCTCATCATGTTCCTGGTGGCCTGGCTGATCGAGCGTCTGGTGCTGCGGCATCTCGTCAACCAGGAGGGGGCGACCCTGCTGATGGCCACGCTCGGCATCGCCTACTTCATGGAAGGCGTCGGCCAGACCGTGTTCGGCAGCGACATCTACAAGATCGACGTCGGCATGCCGAAGGATCCCGTGCTGATGCTGGAGAATGTTTTCGAGGGCGGCCTGCTGATCAACAAGGAAGACTTCTACGCCGCCCTGATCGCCGCCGCGCTGGTCGCCGCGCTGGCGCTGTTCTTCCAGAAGACGGGCACCGGCCGCGCGCTGCGCGCGGTGGCCGACGACCATCAGGCCGCGCAGTCCATCGGCATTCCGCTCAACCGCATCTGGGTGATCGTCTGGTGCGTGGCCGGCATCGTCGCGCTGGTCGCCGGCATCATCTGGGGCTCCAAGCTCGGCGTGCAGTTCTCGCTCGCCACCGTGGCGCTGCGCGCGCTGCCGGTGGTGATCCTCGGCGGCCTGACCTCGGTGCCGGGCGCCATCGTCGGCGGCCTGATCATCGGCGTCGGCGAGAAACTTTCCGAGGTCTATCTGGGCCCGCTGGTCGGCGGCGGCATCGAGATCTGGTTCGCCTACATGCTGGCGCTCGTTTTCCTCCTCTTCAGACCGCAAGGCCTGTTCGGCGAGAAGATCATTGATCGGGTGTAACTATGGCCCCCCACGCTCATAAATTCACTTCGCTGCCCCCCACGGGGGGGCTACGCCTCCCTTGGGGCGGCCCTGCGAGAGGCTAGAGATGATCTACAGAGAAAACGGCCAGTTCAAGACCTCCTACAAGGCGGACCAGCAGATCTTCCCGATCCGGCAGGACCGCTGGGCGATCCTCGTCCTGATCGCCTTCGCTTTCGTCGGCGTGCCCTTGCTGGCCGACGAATACCTGTTCAAGGCGATCCTCATCCCCTTCCTGATCCTGTCGCTTGCCGCGCTCGGGGTCAATCTGCTGGTCGGCTATTGCGGCCAGATCACGCTCGGCGCAGGCGCCTTCATGGCCGTCGGGGCCTACGCGGCCTACAACTTCATGATTCGCATCGAGGACATGCCGCTGCTCGCCGCGCTGTTGCTCGGCGGCATCACTTCCGCCGGCGTTGGCATCGTCTTCGGCATTCCGAGCCTGCGCGTGCGCGGCCTCTATCTGGCCATCGCCACGCTGGCCGCGCAGTTCTTTCTCGACTGGGCCTTCCTGCGCATCAAATGGTTCACCAACTATTCGACCTCGGGCAGCGTGTCGGTAGCGAATCTCGAGGTCTTCGGCTGGTCGCTCGATGGCCCGGTCGACAAGTACCTCTTTTGCCTGCTCCTGCTGGTGGTCTTTGCGCTGCTGGCCAAGAACATGGTGCGCGGCGCGATCGGCCGGCAGTGGATGGCGATCCGCGACATGGACGTCGCCGCCGAGGTGATCGGCATCCGGCCGATGGTTGCCAAGCTCTCGGCCTTCGCGGTGAGCTCCTTCATCGTCGGCGTGGCCGGCGCGCTGTGGGGCTTCGTGCATCTCGGCTCCTGGGAGCCGGCCGCCTTCTCGATCGACCGCTCCTTCCAGCTGCTGTTCATGGTCATCATCGGCGGCCTCGGTTCGATCATGGGCAGCTTCTTCGGCGCCGCCTTCATCATCATCCTGCCGATCTTCCTCAACCAGTTCCTGCCCTGGCTGGGCGGACTGGCCGGACTCGGCATTTCCGTCGCCACGGTCTCGCATTTCGAATTCATGATCTTCGGCGCGCTCATCGTGTTCTTCCTGATCGTCGAGCCGCACGGCCTGGCCCGGCTCTGGTCGACGGGCAAGGAAAAACTGCGGCTCTGGCCGTTCCCGCACTAAGGCAATTCCAACCACAAACAGGAGGAAGACAACATGAAACTACGCAAGCTTGCCCTGACCGCCTCGCTGGTCGCCATCGGCCTGTCGTCTGCCCTGAACGCTCATGCCCAAGCAAAGGGTAAAGCCCAGCCTCAAGCGCAGGCTCAGTCACAGTTCTTCCCGGTGCTGGTCTATCGCACCGGCGCTTACGGCCCCAACGGCACGCCCTGGGCCAACGGCTACGTCGATTACCTGAAGCTCGTCAACGCGCGGGGCGGCATCAACGGCGTCAAGATCAGTTTCGAGGAGTGCGAATTCGGCTATGCCACCGACCGCGGCGTCGAATGCTATGAGCGCCTCAAGGGCAAGCACGGCGGCGGCACGGTGTTCCAGCCGCTGTCGACCGGCGTGACCTTCGCGCTGACCGAAAAGGCGGCCGTCGACAAGATCCCGCTGATCACCGCCGGCTACGGCCGCAGCGAGTCGCAGAACGGCGCGGTGTTCACCTGGAACTTCCCGCTGCTCGGCACCTACTGGGTCGGCGCCGACGTGGCCATCCAGCATATCGGCAAGAAGGAGGGCGGCCTCGACAAGCTCAAGGGCAAGAAGATCGCGCTGGTCTATCACGACAGTCCCTATGGCAAGGAGCCGATCGCGCTGCTCGAGGAGCGCGCCCGGATGCACGGCTTCAACCTCCAGTTGCTCCCCGTCGCCCACCCCGGCGTCGAGCAGAAGGCCACCTGGCTGCAGATCCGTCGCGACCGTCCCGACTATGTGCTGCTGTGGGGTTGGGGCGTGATGAACTCCACTTCGCTGAAAGAGGCGCAGGCCACCGGCTATCCGCGCGAGAAGATGTACGGCATCTGGTGGGCGGGCGCCGAGCCGGATGTCAAGGACGTCGGCGAGGGCGCCAAGGGCTACAACGCGCTGACCCTCCAGCATGGCGCCGAGCCGAATTCGAAGGTCGTCAAGGACGTGCTGGCCCTGGTGCACGCCAAGGGCCAGGGTACCGGCCCGAAGGAAGAAGTCGGCAGCGTGCTCTACATGCGCGGCCTGATCTCCGCCATGCTGGGCGTCGAAGGTGTCGCCAGGGCGCAGGAACGCTACGGCAAGGGCAAGGTCATGACCGGCGAGCAGGTACGCTGGGGCCTGGAAAACCTCGACCTCGACCAGAAGAAGCTCGATGGCCTGGGCTTTGCCGGCGTGATGCGCCCGGTGCAGACTTCCTGCCTCGACCACATGGGTTCGAGCTGGGTGCGCGTGCATACCTGGAACGGCAGCAAGTGGGAATTCAGTTCCGACTGGTACCAGGCCGACGAGAAGGTGATCCGCCCGATGGTGATGCTGACCTCGGCGAAGTACGCGGAAGAGAAGAAGATCACCCCGCGCACCCCGGAGCAGTGCAAGCAGTAAGTCGAGCAGGCAGCGGCGCGGAATCCGCGGATTCCGCGCCGCCAGCGACGATTTGACCGACCAAGGGCGTCCATGACCTCCGCCAACACCCTACTCAACGTCAACAGCATCGAGGTGATCTACAACCATGTGATCCTCGTGCTCAAGGGCGTCTCGTTTTCCGTGCCCGAACGCGGCATCGTCGCCCTGCTGGGCGGCAACGGCGCCGGCAAGACGACCACGCTGCGCGCCGTGTCCAATCTGCTGCGTGGCGAGCGCGGCGAAGTCACCAAGGGCGCCATCGAACTGCGCGGCGAGCGCATCGAGGCGCTGACGCCGGCCGACCTGGTCAAGCGCGGCGTCATCCAGGTGATGGAAGGCCGCCACTGCTTCGGCCACCTGACCGTCGAGGAGAACCTGCTGACCGGCGCCTACACGCGCACCGACGGCAAGGGCGGCGTGGCCGCGACCCTCGAAAAGGTCTACGATTATTTCCCGCGCCTGAAGATGCGGCGCACCAGCCAGGCCGCCTACACCTCGGGCGGCGAGCAGCAGATGACCGCGATCGGTCGCGCGCTGATGGCCAATCCGAACATGGTGCTGCTCGACGAGCCCTCGATGGGTTTGGCGCCGCAGATCGTCGACGAGGTGTTTTCCATCGTCAAGGACCTCAACCAGAAGGAGGGCGTGACCTTCCTGCTGGCCGAGCAGAACACCAACATGGCGCTGCGCTATGCGGATTTCGGCTACATCCTCGAGAATGGCCGCGTGGTGATGGAAGGCGCCGCCGCCGAGCTGCGCAACAACGAGGACGTCAAGGAGTTCTATCTCGGTTTGTCCTCGCAGGGCCGCAAGAGCTTCCGCGAGGTCAAGCATTACCGCCGCCGCAAGCGCTGGCTGGCCTGAGCGTCATGGCCGAGCATTTCGACGCGCTGGAAACGCGCGATCCGCAGCAGCGCGAGGACGAGCTGATGGCGCGCCTGCCGGCGCAGATCGCCCATGCCAAGGCCAACGCGCCCTGGTTCGCGGAGTCGCTGCGCGCCATCGACCCGGCGGCGATTTCGACGCGCGCCGCGCTGGCTCGGCTGCCCGTGCTGCGCAAGCACGAGCTGATCGAACTGCAGAAGCGGCACCGCCCCTTCGGCGGGCTGGTGGCTTCCCGCTGGGGACAGATGAGCCGCGTGTTCTCCTCGCCCGGCCCGATCTACGAACCCGAGGGCCGCAACCCCGATTACTGGCGCACCGCGCGCGCGCTGTTCGCCGCCGGCTTCCGCGCTGGCGATCTGGTGCACAACAGCTTTTCCTACCACATGACGCCGGGCGCCTGGATCCTCGAAGGCGGCGCGCTGGCGCTCGGCTGCACGGTCTTCCCCGGCGGCGTCGGCCAGACCGAGCAGCAGCTGCAGGCGATGGCCGACCTGCAGCCGCAGGGCTATGTCGGCACGCCGAGCTTCCTGCGCATCCTGCTCGACAAGGCCGATGAGCTGGGCCTGAAGATTCCCTCGCTGACCAAGGCGCTGGTGTCCGGCGAGGCCTTCCTGTCCCCGGTGCGCGAGGCCTTCGCGGCACGCGGCATCAGCGGCTGCCAGGCCTATGCGACCGCCGACCTCGGCGTGATCGCCTACGAGACTGCGGCGCACGAAGGACTCGTGGTCGACGAGGAGGTGATCCTCGAAATCGTCCGCCCCGGCACCGGCGATCCCGTGCCGGCGGGCGAAGTCGGCGAAGTGGTCGTCACCACCTTCAACGCGACCTGTCCGCTGATCCGCTTCGGCACCGGCGATCTTTCGGCGATCCTGCCAGGCATCTCGCCCTGCGGCCGCACCAACCTGCGCATCCGCGGCTGGCTGGGCCGCGCCGACCAGACCACCAAGGTCAAGGGCATGTTCGTCCACCCCGAGCAGGTCGAGGCGGTGCGCAAACGCCATCCCGGAATCCTGCGGGCGCGGCTGGTCGTCACCAATCCGGATGCCGTGGATACGATGACACTGCTGTGCGAGGGCGATGGCGATGGGGCGACTGTCGCCGAGTCACTGCGCGAACTGACCAAGCTGCGCGGCGCGGTGGAGTTCGTCGCGCCGGGCACTCTGCCCAACGACGGCAAGGTCATCAGCGACGAACGCAAGCTCGACTGAAGCGATTGAACGACTGTCGGTGCCGTCCCGCCAGGACCGAGTTTCATCCTGGCGGTACCCGGCGCGGCCGGCTAAAGAGGGTACGCAACTCATCCTTCGCGGCCTCCAGCCGCGCGCGCTGCTCTCCGGGGAGTTGTCGGCCGGCGCGATTGATGAAGAAATTGAGCATCGACATCGCCGAGCGGAACGGCGTCGCCTTGCGGCGCGTGCTTCGCTCGGCCGAGGCCTTCAGCGACAGTGCGATCGCGCGCGGGTCGGCCAGCGTGAACACGCCTGGTACGAGGTCGAGTGAGTTGCTGCTCTCGGTCACGCGCTGCGACCAGCGCTCCGGCCCGCCAGACTCTGCGCTGGTCGTGCGGGCTGTGGGCGTCGGTTTCGGCATGGCTGACTTCGGCTAGCATTCGGCCTTCCGATCATATCCGCAGAGCCATTGCATGTACGCTTCCACGGTTTCGGCACCGCTTGCCGGCCTGAAAGTCCTCGACCTCACCCGCCTGCTGCCGGGGCCGGTGTGCACGTTGCATCGCGCCGACCTCGGCGCCGAGGTGATCAAGATCGAGGATACGGGTGTCGGCGACTACGCGCGCACGATGGGACTGGGCGCGGCGCCAGGCGAGGACAGCTTCTTCTTCCGCGTGGTGAACCGCAACAAGCGCGGCCTGCGGCTCGACCTCAAGCAGCCGGCGGGCGTCGAGGTCTTCCTGCGCCTCGCGCGCGACGCCGATGTGGTCGTCGAGAGCTTCCGGCCCGGCGTGGTCGACAAACTCGGCGTTGGCTATACGGCAGTGCAGGCGATCAATCCGCGCATCGTCTATTGCGCGATCACCGGCTACGGGCAGGATGGTCCCTGGCGCGACCGCGCCGGCCACGACCTCAACGGCGGACTGCAGCAGTTCGCCCCGCCCTTCAAGCTGTCCGACCATGAGTTCGCGGTGCGCATGTCGGCCCCGAAAGTCGGCGCCGACGGGACGGCACTGCTGCGTGCAGCCGGTTACGCGGATGCCGAGATCGCGGCGCTGCGCGCGCAGGGCGTGATCTGACTTCGTGAATACCGCCCTCACGCTGCTGCCCGACTTCGCGCTGATCCTGCTCGGCTACGGGCTGCGGCGCT
>CAZPIE010000039.1:0-12055 GCA_964586275.1 uncultured Methyloversatilis sp.
AGTCCCAGACCGGTCACGACGACTCTGCGACGCGACAAGGCGATCTCCTAGTTAAGCGGGGAGCGACAGGACGGGGCGTCCGGCGCCCCGCCGGGTCAGGCCTTCTTGAGGTTGTTGTTGACGTAGTCGATCGCCTGCTGGACGGTGGTGATCTTCTCGGCCTCCTCGTCCGGAATCTCACACTCGAATTCTTCTTCGAGGGCCATCACCAGTTCGACCGTATCGAGCGAATCGGCGCCCAAGTCATCGACGAAGGACGAATCGTTCTTGATGTCGGCCTCGTTAACGCCGAGCTGTTCGGCAACGATTTTCTTGACGCGCTGTTCGATGTTATCCATTGTGATTGCTCCTTCCCTGTGAAGGCGGGTGTTTTGAACCCGCGTAGTTTAGCAAAAAGGTTTCCGATTCCCGTGACAGTCGACCCCGACCGTCAAACCATGTACATGCCGCCATTGACGTGCAGCGTCGCGCCGCTGATATAAGCCGCTTCCGGCCCGGCCAGGAATGCGACGGCGTTGGCGATGTCCTCCGGCTGGCCGAGCCGGCCGAGCGGGATCTTGCCGATCAGCGCATTGCGCTGTTCGTCGGACAGCGCACGGGTCATTGCGGTGTCGATGAAGCCGGGGGCGACGCAGTTGACCGTGATGTTGCGGCTGCCGACTTCCTGCGCCAGCGAGCGCGACATGCCGGCGACGCCGGCCTTCGAGGCGGCGTAGTTGATCTGGCCTGGATTGCCCGAGGCGGCGACCACGGACGAGATGTTGATGATGCGCCCGGTGCGCGCCTTCATCATGCCGCGCAGCACGAGGCGGGAGAGGCGGAACACCGACTTGAGGTTGGTGTCGATCACGGCGTCCCATTCCTCGTCCTTCATGCGCATGGCGAGGTTGTCGCGGGTGATGCCGGCATTATTGACGAGGATGGTCACCGCGCCGAAACGTTTTTCGACCTTCCCGATCACGGTTTCGCAGGCCGCCCCGTCGGTGACGTCGAGAACGACGCCCTGACCGGGGAAACCGGCGTCATCGAGCGCCTTCTGGATCTCGGCGGCTGCCGCTTCGTTGATGTCGGCGCCGACGATCGTCGCGCCGCGCCGGCCCAGCGCCTGCACGATGGCGGCGCCGATGCCGCGCGACGCGCCGGTGACGAAAGCGATTTGTCCTTTCAGGTCTGCTTGCATGATTATCCTTTCACGAGGGCCAGAGTCGACTCGACGCTGGCAAGGTCGTTCAGCGCGCCGCCGGCGAGGCCGTCGGCGCAGCGCTTGGTCAGCCCGGCGAGCACCTTGCCGGGACCGCATTCGAACACCTGGCCGATGCCCGCCGCCTGCATGGCCCGGATCGTCTCGACCCAGCGCACCGGGGCTGCCGCCTGGCGCACCAGCGCGGCCTTGATGCCCGCCGGGTCGGTCACGACGGCGACATCGACGTTGTTCAGGACCGGGATCGCCGGAGCCTTGAAATCGAGGCCGGCGAGCGCCGCCTGCAGACGTTCGGCCGCCGGCTGCATCAGCGATGAATGGAAAGGCGCGGACACCGGCAGCATCACGGCACGCTTGGCGCCTGCCGCCTTGCAGGCCTCGGCCGCGCGTTCGACCGCCGCTTTGTGGCCGGCGATCACCGTTTGTTCGGGCGAATTGAAATTCACCGCCTGCACGACTTCACCCTGCGCCTGCTCGGCGCAGATCGCCTTGATTTTCTCGGCATCGAGGTTGAGGATCGCGGCCATCGCGCCGACGCCGGCCGGCACGGCGTCCTGCATCGCCTTGGCGCGCAGCTCGACCAGCGGCACGGCGACTTTCAGTTCCAGCACGCCGGCTGCGACCAGGGCGGCATATTCGCCGAGGCTGTGACCGGCGACCAGCGCCGGCTGCGGTCCCCGCTTGTCCTGCCACAGGCGCCAGACGGCAATGTCGGCGGTCAGCATCAGCGGCTGGGTATTCACGGTCTGTGCCAGCGCCTCGGCGGGACCCGCAGTCACCAGCTGCCAGAGATCGCGTCCCAGCGCTGCAGAGGCCGCGTCGAAGGTGGCGCGGATGACCGGGCTGTCGCCATACGCGGACATCATGCCGACCGACTGGGAACCCTGGCCGGGAAAAACAAACGCAAACTTCATTTCCCTTTCCTCATAGAGTAATCAGGGCGGCGCCCCAGGTGAAGCCGCCGCCGACGCCTTCGAGCAGTGCCGTCTCGCCGGCGCCGAGTTTTCCCGACCGCAGCGCTTCGTCGAAGGCCAGCGGAATCGAGGCCGCCGAGGTGTTGCCATGGCGATCGACGGTGACGACGACCTTTTCGGGCGGCAGGTGCAATTTCCTGGCCGTCGATTGCATGATGCGAATGTTGGCTTGATGCGGGATCAGCCAGTCAATCTGCGCCTGGGTCATGCCGGCTGCCGCGATGACCTCTTCGGCCACCTCGGCGAGTACCTTGACGGCGAATTTGAAGACCGCCTGGCCGTCCATGCGCAGCAATGGATCGCCGATCGGTTGGCCGCCGCAGACGTGGCCGGGCACGGCAAGAATGTCGCGATAGCGGCCGTCGGCATGCAGGGCCGTGGCATGGATGCCGGGTGTGTCGGAGGCTTCCAGCACGATGGCGCCCGCGCCGTCGCCGAACAGCACGCAGGTACCGCGATCCTGCCAGTCGAGGATGCGCGAAAACACTTCCGACCCGACGACCAGCGCACGTTTGTGCGAGCCGGAACGGATGAACTTGTCGGCGGTCGCCAGCGCATAGATGAAGCCGCTGCAGACCGCCTGCAGGTCGAAAGCCGCGCCGCCGTTGGTGATGCCCAGCTTGTCCTGCAGGATCGTCGCGGTGCTCGGGAAGACGAAGTCCGGCGTCGAGGTCGCCAGCACGATCAGGTCGATGTCGTTCGGCTGCCGGCCGGCAGCTGCGAGGGCACGCCGGCAGGCCACCAGCGCGAGGTCGCTTGCGGCGACGCCCGCCGGCGCCAGATGGCGCGTACGGATGCCGGTACGCTCGACGATCCATTCGTCCGAGGAATCGAGCCCCTTGTCCGCGATCAGCGCGGCGTTGCTGACGGGATCGCCGGGAAGGTAGCTGCCGGTACCGGTGATGCGGGAATGGATCATCGATTGCCCTTCAATCGCAAAGAGTCGGTTCTGGCTCGAATTGCTCGGCATGGGCAGGCACGGCGGCCATGCGCGCCGCGATCTTCTCGGGCAGCTTCTGGCGCGCCGCTTCCGCCGCCTGCTCGAGCGCGTGGCGATAGGCGAAGACATCCGCCGAACCGTGGCTCTTGACCACGACGCCCTTCAGGCCGAGCAGACTGGCGCCATTGTAACGGCGCGGATCGACGCGCGCCTTGAAAGCCTTGAGCACGGGCAGGGCAAACAGGCCGGCCAGCTTGGTCAGCGGATTGCGTGCGAACTCCTCGCGCAGGAAGGTACTGATCATGCGCGCCAGCCCTTCCGAGGTCTTCAAGGCCACGTTGCCGACGAAACCGTCGCAGACGACCACGTCCGCCGTGCCCTTGTAGATGTCGTCGCCCTCGACGTTGCCGATGAAGTTGAGGCCGCTGTCCTTGAGCAGTTCCCCGGCGCGCTTGACGACTTCGTTGCCCTTGATCTCTTCCTCGCCGATATTGAGCAGGCCGACGCTGGGACGCGCATCGTGCTCGAGCGCGGACGCGAGCATCGCCCCCATGATGCCGAACTGCAGGAGATGCTCGGGGGCGCAATCGACGTTGGCGCCAAGGTCGAGGACGTAGCTGTGGCCGCGCAGGGTCGGCAGCGTCGTGGCGATGGCCGGCCGGTCGATGCCCGGCAGCGTCTTGAGGACGAAGCGCGACACCGCCATCAGCGCGCCGGTGTTGCCCGCCGACACTGCGCCATCGGCCCTGCCCTCCTTGACGAGGTTGGCCATGACGCGCATCGACGAATCCTTCTTGAGGCGCAGCGCGGTCGCGACCGGGTCGTGCATGTCGACCACCTCGCTGGCGTGCTGCACCGTCAGGCGGCCGGCCAGCGCGGCATCGGCCATGACCAGAAACGGCTGCAGTTCCTCCGCGCGGCCGACGAGGATCGCCGCGCAGTCCCGGTCGTGTCGCAGGAATTCGCAGACCGCCGGCACGACCACGGAGGGACCGTGGTCGCCGCCCATGCAGTCGACCGCCAATGTAATCGTCATTCAGTCGCGCGCAGCGGCGCTTGCGGGGTGGGTCATAACGAAACGGCCGGACGTTCGCACGTCCGGCCGTGTTCGGATGAAACCGGATCACTCGCCCTTGGTCTTGATGACCTTCTTGCCGCGATAGACGCCGGACGGGGAAATGTGGTGGCGCAGATGCACCTCGCCCGTGGTCGGCTCGATGGCCAGCGGCGGCGCGCCGAGGAAATCGTGGGCGCGATGCATGCCGCGCTTGGACGGGGACTTCTTGTTCTGCTGGACAGCCATGATGACTCCTTCTTGCCTAAATCAATCAATGTTTCTTCAAACCCGCCAGCACCGCGAACGGCGATGGCTCGCTTTTCTCTCCTGCCGCCTCCGCGCCAACCGGCGGGAGGCAATCCGCATGGCGCGGCACGAGCGGCAACGCCAACAGCACTTCATCCTCGATCAACGACAACACCGACAACTCCCGGCTGGCGGGAATCGCATCGTAATCGTCCGACTCCAGTTCCTCTTCCGGCCACTCGGCACCCGGCGGAATCAGCAGCAGCCGGCTGTCGATGGCGCAATCGAATCCAACCTCGGCCAGGCAACGCTGACAATGCAGGCGCAGGCGACCCTTCGCCTGCAAATGCAGGCCCAGCCTGGTCTCGCTTCCGCCTGCCTCGTCCGTTGCGCGGAATCCTGCCAGCGCGCAATCCAGCGCGCCCTCCCGGATCGCCAGCACGTCGGCGAGACGCGGGAGGCGGGTCAGGGGCAGTTTCCCGGTGAGGCGCTCCCCGGCAGCCGCGAACTTGAGGCTGTCGATGACCGCTCCGGCGAGGTCGGTATCTTCCCGGCACGACATAAAGGGTGCGGATGCTATCATGCGCCGCCCTGTCCAGTCAAAAGTTTATTCGGGAAAAAAGCCTGAAAAAACATCCCACAACCACCCATTGCCATGAATATTCCACGCCTCGTTCTGGCTTCGACCTCTCCCTATCGTCGCGAGCTGCTCGGCCGGCTGCAGTTGCCCTTCGAAGTCTGCGCGCCGGAAATCGACGAAACGCCGCTGTCCGGCGAGGCCCCGGCCGCGACCGCCGAGCGACTGGCCATCGCCAAGGCCGCCGCGGTGGTCGACGAATACCCCGACGCCCTGATCATCGGCTCCGACCAGGTGGCCTACTGCGGCAACCAGCGTTACGGCAAGCCCGGCAACCGCGAGAATTCCAGGCTCCAGTTGCGCAGCCTGTCGGGCAAGATCGCCGTGTTCCATACCGGCCTGTGCCTGCTGAACGCGCGGAGCGGGCGCCGCCACCTGCGTGGCGTCGCGACCGAGGCCCGTTTCCGCGAACTGTCCGATGCAGAAATCGAGCGTTACATGGACAAGGAGAACGCGCTCAACTGCTCCGGCAGCGCACGCTCCGAAGGGCTGGGGGTCAGCCTGCTCGAATGGATGCGCAGCGACGATCCGACTGCGCTGGTCGGCCTGCCGCTGATCGCGCTGAGCGAGATGCTGCGCGCCGAGGGCCTGCAACTTCCCTGAGGCATGCCCGGCACCCTGTTTTTATCGCCGACCCGGCTCGGCGAATCGGACTGGACGTCCGTCCTACCGGCCGCGACCCGCGAAACCGCCTGCCGCCTGCGCCATTTCATCGTCGAGAACGCCAAAACCGCCCGCGCTTCCCTCAAGTGGCTGGGGCATCCGGTACCGCTGCGCGAACTGGTCATCGAGCAGTTGTCCGAACCGCCGAAGCCGCATGATATCGAACGGCTGCTGGCGCCTTTGCTGGCCGGCGTGGATGTCGGCCTGATGTCGGAAGCCGGCTGTCCCGGCGTCGCCGATCCGGGCGCCCTGCTCGTGCGGCGCGCCCATGAACTCGGCATTCCGGTCAAACCGCTGGTCGGCCCCTCCTCCCTGCTGCTGGCGCTGATGGCTTCGGGCCTGGACGGCCAGCGCTTCGCCTTTCACGGCTACCTGCCGCAGCGCGAACCGGATCGGTCTAAGCGCATCGTCGAACTGGAGAAGGAATCGCGCCGGAAGCGGCAGACCCAGTTGTTCATCGAGACGCCCTACCGCAACGCGGCGCTGTTCGAAGCCCTGCTCAAGGCCTGCCAGCCTGACACGCTGCTGTGCATCGCCACCGACCTGACGCTGTCCGGCGAAAGCATCGCCACGCGGCGCATTGCCGACTGGGCATGCCGTCCCGCCAGCGCCGACTTTGTGCGGCGTCCAGCGGTCTTTCTATTGCTCGCCTGAAACGCTCGCCTTGCGGCCCGCTCAGCGAACGCTGAACTGCGTCAGGGCATTGGCCAGACCGGCGGCCGCATCGGCGCCGAAGCGGCGCGCGAATTTCTCGGCGAAATTCGGCTTGACCGTGTAATCGCGAATCTCCTCGGCCTTGATGACGTCGCGCGCGACCGAATCCACCGTCCCGTACGCATCTGCCAGGCCCAGCTCGATGCTTTTGGCGCCCGTCCACATCAACCCGGAGAACATCTCCGGCGTTTCCTTCAGGCGCGCGCCGCGGCCCTTGCGCACCACCTCGATGAACTGCCGATGGATATCGTCGAGCATGGACTGCGCGTGCAGCTTGTGGCGATCGTTCTGCGGCGAGAAGGGATCGAGGAAACCCTTGTTCTCGCCGGCCGTCAGCAGGCGCCGCTCGATGCCGAGCTTGTCCATGCTGCCGGTGAAGCCGAAGCCGTCCATCAGCACCCCGATCGAGCCGATGATGCTGGCCTTGTTGACGAATATTTTGTCGGCCGCCGCGGCGACATAGTAGCCGCCGGACGCGCAGACATCCTCGACCACGACGTAGAGCGGCTTGTCGGCATGCCTGGTGCGCAGGCGGCCGATCTCGTCGGCGATGATGCCGGCCTGCACGGGACTGCCGCCCGGACTGTTGATGCGCAGGATCACGCCGGCCGCGCCCTTGTCGTCGAAGGCGGCCTGGAGGGCGCTGACGACATCGTCGGCGTTGGCGTCGCCCTTGGCCTGGATCACGCCGGTCAGCTCGACCAGCGCGGTGTGCCGCTGCTGCTTTTCGGGACTCATGGCATCCCAGTCGACAAAGGTCAGCAGCACGACCGTCAGATAGGCGAAACCCAGCAGCTTGAAGAAAATGCCCCAGCGCCGCGTGCGCCGCTGCTCGGCGACGGCGGCCAGCGCCACCTTTTCCAGTACCTTGCGTTCCCAGTTGCCGTCTTCCGCCACGTCGATCGCCTTCCCCTTGATTATGCGTGATGCGTCAGCCAGTCCGTCAATTCGCGGACGCTTGCCGCGCAGTATACCGGTGCGGCGCCTTCCAGCGCATCGCGCGGGTGGGCGCCATAGCTGACCGCGACCGCATCGACGCCGGCATTGCGGGCCATCAGCAGGTCGTGCGTCGTATCGCCGATCATCAAGGTCTGCGCTGGCAAGACGGCAAGCTCCTCCATCAGTTCCTCGAGCATCTGCGGATGCGGCTTGGAATGGCACTCGTCCGCGCAGCGCGAGCTATGGAAGAGCTCGCCGAGCCCGGTATGCGCGAGGGCGCGATCCAGCCCCGCGCGCGACTTGCCGGTCGCCACGCCAAGCCGGAAACCGCTTTCCGCCAGTTGACGGACCAGCGCAGCGGCGCCGGCGAACAGGGTCAGCTGGTGGTCCCGTGAAAGGTAGTGATGGCGATAGCGCTCCACCAGCTCGGGATAATGATCCTCCGGCAGGTCGGGTAAGGCATGGCGCAGGGCGTCGCCCAATCCCAGTCCGATGATGTGGCGGGCGCGCTCTTCCGAGGGTGGCGCCAGTCCCAGATCGCGCGCGGCGGATTGCACGCTGTCGACGATCATGGCCGCCGAGTCCATCAGCGTGCCGTCCCAGTCGAACACGATCAGTTCATAGCGTTTCATTCTGCGGTCCTAGCTTGTTCAGGAATTTTTCCAGTTCGGACGGCAACGGCGCTGCGAGGCGCAGTTTTTCCCCGGACAGCGGGTGCGACAGGCGCAGCGAAGCGGCGTGGAGGAACATGCGTTTCAGCCCGGCCTTTTGCAAGTCCTTGTTGAGGGCGAAATCGCCGTATTTCTCGTCGCCGAGGATCGGGAAGCCCAGATGCGCCAGATGCACGCGGATCTGGTGGGTGCGGCCGGTGCGCAATTCCACCTCCAGCAGGCTGAATGGCCCCCAGGGCGTCATCCACCGCTCCTTGAGGCGCACGATCGAATGCGCCTCCTTGCCTTGGGGATCGACCCGCACGCGCCGCTCCCCCTCCGCCGTCAGGAACTTGTGCAATGGCAGTTTCACGTTGCGCAACTTGTCGCGCCAGTGCCCCTTCACCAGGGCAAAGTAACGCTTGTCGATGCCGCCGTCGCGGAGCAGGTCGTGGAGCTTGGTCAGCGCCGACCTTTTCTTGCCGATGATCAGCAGGCCGGAGGTTTCCCGGTCGAGCCGGTGGGCCAGTTCGAGGAACTTCGCCTGCGGCCGCGCCTTGCGGATCTGCTCGATCACGCCGAAATCCACCCCGCTGCCGCCATGCACCGCCACGCCGGCCGGCTTGTCGATCACGAGCATGGCCTCGTCCTCGAAGACGACGCTGAAATCGCGGGCCGGCACCGCCGCCGCGTCTTTCGGTTCGGCCAGACGAATCGGGGGCACGCGAACCCGGTCGCCCAGTTCGAGCCGCCGGTCGGCCGTCGACCTTCCCTTGTTCACCCGTACCTCGCCGCTGCGCAGGATGCGATAGACGTGGCTTTTCGGCACGCCCTTCAGGACCTTCAGCAGGTAATTATCGATCCGCTGCCCGGCGCCGTCCTCCCCAACCTCAAGAAAGCTGACCGTTTCTTTACTCAAGTCTTTCATTTCCAATATAATGATCGCGCTCAACCGTCTTTCGTGCGGCGTGCCCGACATTCCGAAGTGGTGCCGGGGCGTCCTGCCGATGCGGCTGCAGCCCAAGGGTAGATCGCCCGCCTGGAGCGGCGATACTACTATCTATCGTCTCGAGACAATTTTTCGCGCACCAGACAGGCTTCGATACGCGCTGCCGCTTTGAATCGGCGGCGCATCCGACAAATTTTCTAACCCATTTGCCCATTCCCTCATCCCAACCCGATGATCCAGATCCCGCAAATCCGTTAAACGCCGCCCAATCAAAGCGGCGTGATTTGTCGTGCCTTCCTGCCTGCCCACGTGCGCACCGGGAGCACACATGAAACGCATGCTGTTCAATGCGACGCAAGCCGAGGAACTCCGCGTCGCGATCGTCGATGGCCAGAAACTGATCGACCTCGACATCGAATCGGCCGCAAAAGAGCAACGCAAGAGCAACATCTACAAGGCGGTCATCACCCGCATCGAGCCCAGCCTCGAAGCCGCCTTCGTCGACTATGGCGCGGAACGGCACGGCTTCCTGCCGTTCAAGGAAGTCTCGCGCAGCTACTTCCAGCCCGACGTCGAACCCGGCCGCGCCCGCATCCAGGATGCGCTCAAGGTCGGCCAGGAACTCATCGTCCAGGTCGAAAAGGACGAGCGCGGCAACAAGGGCGCCGCCCTGACCACCTTCATCTCGCTGGCCGGCCGCTACCTCGTGCTGATGCCCAACAACCCGCGCGGCGGCGGCGTCTCGCGCCGCATCGAGGGCGAAGACCGTCAGGAACTGCGCGAAGCGATGGACCAGCTCGAAGTGCCGAACGGCATGAGCCTGATCGCCCGCACCGCCGGCATCGGCCGCAGCACCGAGGAACTGCAGTGGGACCTGAACTACCTGCTGCAGCTGTGGGGCGCCATCGACGGCGCCGCCAAGGCGCAGGCCGGCGCTTTCCTGATCTACCAGGAATCCAGCCTCGTCATCCGTGCGATCCGCGACTACTTCCAGCCCGAGATCGGCGAGATCCTGATCGACACCGACGACATCTACGAACAGGCCCGGCAGTTCATGGCCCACGTGATGCCGGGCAACGTCGCGCGCGTCAAGCGTTACCGCGACGACGTGCCGCTGTTCTCGCGCTTCCAGATCGAACACCAGATCGAATCGGCGTACTCGCGGCAGGTCACCCTGCCCTCCGGCGGCGCGGTGGTCATCGACCATACCGAAGCGCTGGTGTCGATCGACGTCAACTCCGGCCGTGCCACCAAGGGCGCCGACATCGAGGAAACCGCCTTCCGCACCAACTGCGAGGCGGCCGACGAGATCGCCCGCCAGTTGCGCCTGCGCGACCTCGGCGGACTGATCGTCATCGATTTCATCGACATGGAATCGGCCAAGAACCAGCGCGAAGTCGAAAACCGCCTGCGCGACGCGCTGCACTTCGACCGCGCGCGTGTCCAGACCAGCAAGATCTCGCGCTTCGGCCTGCTCGAACTGTCGCGCCAGCGCCTGCGTCCCGCACTCGCCGAGGCCAGCTACATTACTTGTCCGCGGTGCACCGGCACCGGCCACATCCGCAGCACGGAATCCGCCGCCCTGCACATCCTGCGCATCCTCGAAGAGGAGGCGATGAAGGAGAACACCGGCGCGCTGCACGTGCAGGTGCCGGTCGATGTCGGCACCTTCCTGCTCAACGAGAAGCGCCTCGACATCGCGCGCATCGAGACCCGCCACCGCGTCAATCTGCTGATCATCCCGAACCGCCACCTCGAGACGCCACAGCACGAAATCATCCGCCTGCGTCACGACCAGCTCAACCAGGAAGGCGCGACGCTCGCCAGCTACGAGATGGCCGTCAAGCCCGCCGAGGAGGAATCGACGACGGCCGCGGGCGAGAGCCGTGCGCCGCGTGCCGAAGCGGCCGTCAAGGGCATCACGCCCGACCAGCCGGCCCCCGTCGTCGCGCCCAGCGAACCTGCGGCGCCCGCCCCCGCGCCGGGCTTCTTCGCGCGCATCCTGTCCTGGCTGACCGGCGGCGGCAAGAAGGAAGAGGACGCCGAAGAAGCGCCGAAGCAATCCGAACGTCCCGGCCGCCGCGATCGTGGCGAGCGCGGCGAAGGCGGTGACCGCGGCGGCCGTGGCCGGCGCGAAGGTCGCGAGGGTCGAGACCGCAATGAACGCGGCGAACGCCCGGAACGTGCCGAGCGCAAGGAACGCGCCGAACGGGCCGAAGGCGGCAAGGAACAGCGCGAAGGCCGCCAGAATCGTCCCGAACGCACCGAACGTCCGGAGCGCGCAGATCGTGGGGAGCGCAAGGAGCGCGCGGAGCGCCCGGAAGCCGGCAAGGAGCAGCGCGAAGCCCGCCAGAGCCGCCAGAAACCCGTCGCCGATGCCGAGTCCCCTGCCATCATGGGCGCCGTACCAGGTCAAGACAATGCACCCGAGGCGGGTTCCGAAGGCGGCCGGCGGCGCGGCCGGCGTGGCGGTCGCAACCGCGGCGAACGTCAGGTCGAGGAAGTTGCCGCTGCCGTCGCTGCCGTCACCGTTCCGGCTGCAGCGGAGTCCGCGGTCAGCATTGAACCCTCCCCCGCCGCACCTGTGGAAGCGATGTCTGTCGCAGAACCTGCAGCTGCCGTACCGCCGGCGCCGACTCTTGCCGTGCCGGCCGTCGAAACTGTCGTCGAAGTCGCGCCCGAGCCCGTCGCTGTCAGCGCGCCGGTTGCCAAAATCGAAGTTGCGCCGGAGCCCATGCCCGTTCCGGCGAACATCCCGGCGACGATCGCCGCGCCGTCAGAGCCGATCGATCTCTCGAGCGAACTGCAGAAAGCCGGTCTGCAGCTGATCGAAACCTCGGGCAAGGCCAGCGCGCCGGTCGTCGAAGCGCCAGTGCAAGCGCTGGGCCGCAAGCCCAAGCCGGCGCCCGTGATCGCCAACGAACCCTTGCAGATGGTCGAAACCCGGCCACGCCAGTAAAGCCGGCGATGCAAACGAAACAGGGGCGCCCGCGGGCGCCCCTGTTTTTTGAGGCTATTTTTTCGCCAGCCGGTCGAGCAGGCCGTTGGCCGCGTCCTCGACCATGTCGAGCACGCGCTCGAAGCC
>CAZPIE010000040.1:0-2559 GCA_964586275.1 uncultured Methyloversatilis sp.
GACCAGGACGAACCAAGGGAGGATTGCAGGAACTGCAGTATCTGGGCTTCCATCAGGCACGCTCCACTTTCAGGCTGCCGAACAGCGGGCCGAGCGCCACGGTGGTGGCATGGGCAGCGGCAATGCGCACACAGTCGTCCGGCACGCCGGCATCCAGCTGCGCAATGAGTGCCGTCCCGCCAGCGCCGACTTTATTGGCCCCCCTCGCTCGCAAACCCGGCTCGCTGCCCCCCACGGGGGGGGCGTCGGCTTGGGACGGCCCAGCGCCGACTTTCACTGACTGACCGTCGCCGATGCCGAGCTTGGCCAGCAGCGCGGCATTCATGCGCGCGGTCGGGGCAGCCGCATCCTTGGTCGCCTGCAGGCTGGGCGCACGCCGCACGAGCGGGTCGGCGAAATGGATCGGCACATCGGCAATGCGTTGCAGGCCTTGCACATTGGCGGAGAGATCGAGGACACCTGCCTTGACGCCATTGTCGAGGCCGGAGATGAATTCGGGTTTGCCCGGCAGCACTTCGTCGCGCACCTGCTCGGAAGTTTCGTAGTCGAAGCCGGCCTGTTCGAGCAGGTTGCCCAGCACGCGCAGCACCTTCCAGGCCGGACGGGTTTCGCCCAGCGGTTGCGCGGCCGCATAGAAGCTCTGGACGCGTCCTTCGGTATTGACGAAGGTACCGGAAGTTTCGGTGAAAGGCGACACCGGCAGCAGGCAGTCGGCATATTCGAGCGCCGCGGCCGATTTGAAAGGCGACAGCACGATCACGCTGGCCGCCTGCTTGAGTGCAGCGAGCGCCGCGGCGCCATCTGCACAATCGAGTTCGGGTTCGGCGCCGAGCAGGAGATAAACCTTGCGCGGCTCGGCGACGAGCCGCGCCGCGTTGCGGCCGCCTTGCTGCGGGCAGGCCTTGGCAACATAGCCGCCGACGCTGTTGGCCGCTTCGCCGATGAAGCCGAACTTCGCGCCAAGCAAAGTCGCCAGCTGCTGCGCCAGGCGCTGCAGCGTCGCAGCCTGCGGATGCTGCTGGGCGAAGTTGCCGAGCAATATGCCGGCGTTTTGTCCGGAAACCAGGCTTGCGGCGATCTTTTGTGCCATCTCCATGTTGGCGGTGGATACGGCCGATGCCGTACCACCAGCGCCGACTTTTTCGAACTCGGCGCCGAGCGGGGCATTCCTGGCTTGCGCCACCGCCTTGACCACTTCGGCCAGCAGCGCGGGCAGTTGCGCCGGCGCGGCGACAGCCTGGGCGAACAGCTTGATGTAGAGATCGTCGGCGGTCGCGTGCAGCACCGAGATCTGCGCGCCCTTCTTGGCGCTCTGGCGCAAGCGCTGCGCGATCAGCGGATGGTCCTTGCGCAGGAAGCTGCCCACCACCAGCACGCGGTCGAGCGCGCCGATGTCGGCGATCTTCATGCCCAGCCAGGGCGTTCCGTTGCGTTGGCCGTCGAGACTGAAATCGCTCTGGCGCAGGCGGAAATCGATGTTGTCGGAGCCAAGGCCGCGCAGCAGCTTGCCGGCCAGCGCCATTTCCTCGAGCGTCGCATGCGGGCTGACGAGCGCACCGAGCGCGTCGGCGCCCTGGTTCTTCGCGACATCGCGCAGCGCATGGGCCGCATAATCGAGCGCGACGTTCCAGGCGACCTCCTTCCATACCCCGCCCTGCTTCACCATCGGCTTGGTGAGGCGCCCATTGTCACCCTGGCTGTTCAGGCCTTCGTAGGAGAAACGCTCCTTGTCGGAGAGCCAGCACTCGTTGATGGCTTCGTTTTCCAGCGGCAGGACGCGCTTGACCTGGTTGTGCAGCACCTGGACGATCAGGTTGCTGCCGAGGGCGTCGTGCGGACTCACCGACTTGCGGCGCGACAGCTCCCAGGTGCGCGCCGCGAAGCGGAACGGCTTGGAGGTCAGCGCACCGACCGGGCAGAGATCGATGATGTTGCCGGAAATCTCGGAATCGATCGTGCGCTCGACGAAGGTCATGATCTCGGCACGATCGCCGCGGAAAGCCTGACCCAGCTCCATCAGGCCGGCGATTTCCTGGGTGAAGCGCACGCAGCGGGTGCAGTTGATGCACCGGGTCATGTCGCTCGACACGAGCGGGCCGAAATTCTTGTTTGGCACCACGCGCTTCTCTTCCTGGAAACGCGCTGCCGTCCCGCCGTAGCCGACCGCCAGATCCTGCAGCTGGCATTCGCCGCCCTGGTCGCAGATCGGGCAGTCGAGCGGATGGTTGATCAGCAGGAACTCCATCACGTCCTTCTGCGCCTTGACGGCCAGCTCGGAGTGGGTGAACACCTTCATGCCGTTGGCGACCGGCGTGGCGCAAGCCGGCATCGGCTTCGGCGCCTTCTCGACCTGCACCAGGCACATGCGGCAGTTGGCCGCGATCGAGAGCTTCTTGTGGTAACAGAAGTGCGGGATGTAGATGCCGGCGGCGTGCGCCGCCTCGATGACCGTGCTGCCTTCCGGCACTTGCAGCGCCTTGCCGTCGATCTCGAGCTCTAGCATGTCGCCCCCGCCATCAAACGCGTATGGAAGGTACTGCCCGACTTCTGGACCTCGGG
>CAZPIE010000040.1:2659-9413 GCA_964586275.1 uncultured Methyloversatilis sp.
TCGCCCCCGCCATCAAACGCGTATGGAAGGTACTGCCCGACTTCTGGACCTCGGGCGGCACCAGGCATTGCTTGTGTTCGATGTGGTACTCGAACTCGCTGCGGAAATGCTTGACGAAGCTGATCACCGGCAGGGCGGCCGCATCGCCGAGCGCGCAGATCGTGCGGCCCATGATGTTCTTCGCGACATCATCGAGCAGGTCGAGATCCTCGGGGCGGCCCTGGCCGTGCTCGATGCGGTGGATCAGCTTGTAGAGCCAGCCCGTGCCTTCGCGGCAGGGCGTGCACTGGCCGCAGGACTCCTCGTAGTAGAACCAGGACAGGCGCTCGAGCGCCTTCACCATGCAGACCGTCTCGTCCATCACGATTACGGCGCCGGAACCGAGCATCGAGCCGGCCTTGGCGATCGAATCGTAGTCGAGCGTGCAATCCATCATGATGTGGCCCGGCAGCACCGGCGCGGACGAACCGCCGGGAATCACGGCCTTCAGTTTCCGGCCGCCGCGCATGCCGCCGCACATTTCGAGCAGCTTCGCGAACGGCGTGCCCATCGGGACTTCGTAGTTGCCCGGCTTGTTGACATGGCCGGAAACGGAGAACAGCTTGGTGCCGCCGTTGTTCGGCTTGCCGAGATCGAGAAAGGCCTGGCCGCCCCGGCGCAGGATGTAGGGAATCGAGGCGAAGGTCTCGGTGTTGTTGATCGTGGTCGGCTTGCCGTACAGGCCCACCTGGGCCGGGAACGGCGGCTTGAAGCGCGGCTGCCCCTTCTTGCCCTCGATCGACTCGAGCAGCGCCGACTCCTCGCCGCAGATGTAGGCCCCGTAGCCCTGATGGGCAAACAGGTCGAAATCGAAACCGCTGCCGAGGATGTTGTTGCCCAGATAGCCGGCGGCGCGCGCCTCGGCGAGCGCTTCCTCGAAACGCTGGTAGAGCTCGTAGATCTCGCCGTGAATGTAGTTGTAGCCGCGCCCGGCGCCGACGGCGAAGGCGGCGATGATCATGCCCTCGATGACGGCGTGCGGGTCGAGCCGCATGAGGTCGCGATCCTTGAAAGTCCCGGGCTCGCCTTCGTCGGTGTTGCAGACGATGTACTTTTCCGGCGCGCCCTTGGGCATGAAGCTCCACTTCAGGCCGGTTGGAAAACCGGCGCCGCCGCGGCCGCGTAGCACGGAGGCCTTCACCTCGGCGATCACCTGATCCTGCGAAAGCTGGTCGGTGAACAGCTTCTTGAGCGCCTGGTAGCCGCCGCGCGCTTCGTAGTCTTTGAGACGCCAGCCGGTATCGCGACCCATGTCGCGCGCATCCGGCTGGTGCCAGCCCGCCGTCAGTGCCGGATTGATCGCTTCGAGAATCGCCATCAGCTTTTGTCTCCGCTATCGCTTCGGTTGCACTCGTCAAGCAACTTGTCGATCTCTTCCGGCGTCATGAAGCAGCGCATATGCACGTTGTTGACCAGCATCACCGGCGCGTCGCCGCAGGCGCCCATGCACTCCCCTTCCTTCAGGGTGAACTTGCCGTCGGCCGTCGTCTCGTTGAAGTCGATGCCGAGTTTCTGCTTGAGGTAATCCGCGGCATGCACGCCGCCGGACAGCGCACAAGGCAGGTTGGTACAAACAGTGATCTTGAATTTGCCGACCGGCTTGAGGTCGTACATGTTGTAGAAGGTCGCCACTTCATAGGCGGCCATTTCCGGCATGCCGAGGTATCGCGCCACGTAACCGATGAGGTCGCGCGACAGCCATCCCTTCTCGGCCTGGGCAAAGTGCAGCGCCGCCATCACGGCCGACTGTTTCTGGTCCGCCGGATACTTGGCAACCTCGCGATCGATATTCTTGAGAGTGGATTCGCTCAGCATGGCCTTATCTATCTACTTCGCCAAACACGATATCCATCGTGCCAATGATGGTCACCACGTCGGCAATCATGTGCCCCCTGGCCATCTCGTCCATGGCCGCAAGATTCTGGAGTGCGGCTGAACGCAGCTTGACGCGATAGGGCTTGTTGGCGCCATCCGAAATCATGTAAGCGCCGAATTCGCCCTTGGCGTGCTCGACGGCGGCATAGACCTCGCCGGGCGGGACATGCATGCCTTCGCTGAAGAGCTTGAAATGGTGGATCAGCTCTTCCATGTTGGCCTTCATCTTCTCGCGCCTGGGCGGGGCGACCTTGAGATTGTCGGTCATCACCGGGCCGGGGTTCTTGCGCAACCAGTCGATGCACTGCCTGATGATGCGGTTCGACTGGCGCATCTCTTCCATGCGCACGAGATAGCGGTCATAGCAGTCGCCATTCGTGCCCACCGGCACGTCGAAATCGAGCTGGTCATAGACCATGTAGGGCTGCTTCTTGCGCAGGTCCCAGGCAATCCCGGAGCCGCGCAGCATCGGACCGCTGAAGCCGAGCTGCAGGGCACGCTCGGGGGACACCACACCCACGCCGACCAGACGCTGCTTCCAGATGCGGTTGCCGGTCAACAGAGTCTCGTATTCGTCGAGGTAGCCGGGTAAGCGATCGGTAAAGTCCTCGATGAAATCGAGCAAGGAGCCATCGCGTGCCTTGTTCAGTTCCTTGACGGTTTTCTCGTTCTTGAAGCGATTGACCTGGTACTTGGCCATGCTGTCCGGCAGGTCGCGATAGACCCCGCCCGGACGGTAATAGGCGCCATGCATGCGCGCGCCGGAGACCGCCTCGAGCATGTCGCAGATGTCTTCGCGCTCGCGGAAGGTATAGAGCACCATCGCCATGGCGCCGACGTCCAGCGCATGCGTACCGAGATTGAACAGGTGATGGAAGATGCGCGTGATCTCGTCGAACATCACGCGGATATATTGCCCGCGGATCGGCACCTCGATGCCGAGCAGGCGCTCGACGGCAAGGCAGAACGGATGCTCATTGATGAACATCGAGGTGTAGTCCATGCGGTCCATGTAGGGCAACGACTGCACCCAGGTGCGATGCTCCATGAGCTTTTCGGTGGCACGGTGCAACAAGCCGATGTGCGGATCGGCACGTACGACGACTTCGCCATCCAGCTCCAGCACCAAGCGCAACACGCCGTGGGTCGCCGGGTGCTGCGGACCGAAGTTAACCGTATAGTTCTTGATTTCAGCCACGGCCGTAGTTTTCCTCGCGGATGATGCGCGGCGTCACTTCGCGCGGCTCGATAGTGACCGGCTGATACACCACCCGCTTCCGTTCGGGATCGTAACGCATCTCGACATATCCGGTCACCGGGAAATCCTTGCGGAAGGGATGACCAACGAAACCGTAGTCGGTCAGAATCCGCCGCAGATCATCATGGCCCTCGAACATGATGCCATACAGATCGAAGGCCTCGCGCTCGAACCAGTTGGCGCCATTCCAGACCGGGGTCACGGAAGCGACGACCGGAAAGCTGTCATCGGGAGCGAAGACGCGCAAACGCAGCCGCCAGTTGTGGGTCAGGGACAGCAGATGACTGACCGCTGCGAAACGGGGCGAGCGCCCCTGCGTGAAATCGACCAGATCGGTCCGGCCATAGGCGACGTAGTCGACACCGCAGAGGTCCATCAACTGCTCGAAACGCAGGTCGGGATGATCGCGCAGCGTCGTCGCAACCTCGAAGTAATCCGCGGCGGCGACCTCGAGTGTCACTTCTCCGCCCACCAGGGTAAGACTTTGCACACGTGCCCCGAATATCTCGCTCAGGTTCTTGCAAAGCCGTTCCAGCTTGACGCTCATGATCGATTCGAAACCAGGTTAGCGGGCGATGGTGCAGGTGCGGGTAATCTTGTTCTGCAACTGGATGATGCCGTAGAGCAAGGCTTCGGCCGTGGGCGGGCATCCAGGGACATATATGTCAACCGGAATGATGCGATCGCAGCCGCGCACGACGGAATAGGAATAATGGTAATAACCACCGCCGTTGGCGCACGACCCCATGGAGATAACCCAGCGCGGTTCAGCCATCTGATCGTACACACGACGCATCGCAGGCGCCATTTTGTTGGTCACCGTGCCCGCAACAATCATGACGTCCGCCTGGCGCGGACTGGGCCTGAATACCACGCCAAAACGGTCAAGATCGTAACGGGAAACGCCGGTATGAATCATCTCGATCGCACAGCAGGCGAGACCGAAGGTCATCGGCCACAATGAACCGGTACGAGTCCAGTTGATGACCTTGTCCAGCGTGGTCGTGACAAAGCCTTCCTGCAGAACACCTTCGATGCTCACTGTTGGCTCACTCCCAATCGAGGGCGCCCTTGGCCCAGGCCCAGACAAACCCAACGACGAGGATGCCCATGAAAATGAACATTTCGATGAACCCGAACAGCTTCACGGCCGGATCGGCTTCGACGAACTCCTTGTAGATGGCGGCCCACGGAAACATGTACGCCACTTCCAGATCGAAGATGATGAAGGCAATGGCAATCAGGTAATAGCGCACGTCGAACTTCATGCGCGCGTCCTCGAACGCTTCGAAGCCGCATTCGTAGGGGGACAGCTTCTGCGGGTCGGGACGGTGGGGACCGACGAGGCGTCCGATGATGATCGGAACACAGCCGAAAACCAGTGCGACGAGGATAAAAATCAGTACGGGGAGATAATTTTCCAGCATTCAGTGTTACCCCGCTGACTTCGCAAACATGGCAACAGTTTCCATAAGTTTTTGGTGCCGACGGCGAGACTCGAACTCGCACAGCTTTCGCCACTACCCCCTCAAGATAGCGTGTCTACCAATTCCACCACGTCGGCTTTGCTACACGGCTTGATCTTGCAACGGTGCGGGAAAGTACCACGCAAACCAAGCCATCTTATCGAATTATTAGTTAATTGATACTACCCACTTTATTTAGTTATTTCGGAATATTCTTGGCTTTCGAATCGTCCTGTGCATCCTGCTGCACAGGCGCCGCCGGCACGACGGTTTCCGTCTTGACGGCGTCCATCACGCTGCCGCCCGCCGCGGCCGGTTTCTGATTCGCCATGTAGGCCAGCATCAGGCTGGTGATGAAGAACGCCGTAGCCAAAGCTGCAGTCGTGCGCGAGAGGAAATTGGCCGATCCGGTGGCCCCGAAGAGACTGCCGGAGGAGCCGCTGCCGAACGCAGCACCCATATCCGCGCCCTTGCCGTGTTGCATCAGTACCAGGCCGATCACGCCCAGTCCCACGAGGATGTGCACGGTCAGCGTGATGGTGAGAAGTATGTCCATGCTGTTTCGCTTCGCCTTTACTGTGCCGCCGCGCAGATCGCCACGAAATCGGCCGCGACCAAGGCCGCCCCGCCAATCAGGCCGCCGTCGATGTCGGGTTGCGCCATCAATTCCCTGGCGTTGCCCGGCTTCATGCTGCCGCCGTAAAGAATGCGCAGCCCTGCGGCCACCTCGGCGCTTTCGCGCGCGACGCGCGCGCGGATCAGCGCATGCACCTCCTGCGCCTGCTCGGGCGAGGCGGTGCGACCGGTCCCGATGGCCCAGACGGGTTCGTAAGCGACGACCGAATTGGCCAGCGCGGCAACGCCGCAACGCGCGATGAACGCATCCAGCTGGCGCGTCACCACGGCCGCCGTCACATTGCACTCCCGTTCGTCGAGCGTCTCGCCGACGCAAAGAATCGGAATCAGGCCGGCTTTCAGCGCTGCTTCGCACTTCGCCGCAACCACGGCATCCGTGTCACCGTAATAGCTGCGGCGCTCGGAGTGGCCGACGATGACATACTTGCAACCGAATTCGACGAGCATCGCCGCGCTCACCTCGCCGGTATAGGCGCCCTGCGCATGCTCGGAAACATCCTGCGCGCCCCAGGCCACGTTGCTGCCCTTGAGGGCTTCCCCGGTTTGCGCAAGGTAGGGGTATGGCACGCAAACCGCAATGTCAATGGACAGGCCGGCAACGCCCGCCCGCACGCCGCGGAGCAATTCGGCATTGACCGGTAGGCTGCCATGCATCTTCCAGTTACCGGCGACAAATTTCTTGCGCATAATCGGATCCATCGATTTGGAAAGCAGCGGATTATAGTGACTGCCGCTGCTGCCCGTCAATTTCCTTTCCACTACCGACTGGAGAACCCATGTCCGAGATCGTCATTGCGGAAACCCACGGCAAGGTCGGCCTGATCCGCATCAACCGCCCGGAAGCCCTCAACGCACTCAACAACGAAGTCATCGACGGAATCGGCAACGCACTGGCCGGCTTCGAAGAAGACGATGCGATCGGCTGCCTCGTCCTGACCGGCAACAGCAAGGCCTTTGCGGCTGGCGCCGACATCGCCTTCATGAAGGACTTCGGCTACATGGATGCCTACAAGCCGGACTTCATCACCCGCAACTGGGAGCGCATCGGAACCTGCCGCAAGCCCGTCATCGCGGCAGTCGCGGGCTATGCGCTCGGCGGCGGCTGCGAGATCGCGATGATGTGCGACATGATCTACGCCGCGGAAAACGCGAAGTTCGGCCAGCCGGAAATCAAGCTCGGCACCCTACCGGGCGCCGGGGGCACGCAACGCCTGCCGCGCGCCGTCGGCAAGGCCAAGGCGATGGACATGTGCCTGACGGGACGCTTGATGGATGCCGCCGAAGCGGAACGGAGCGGGCTGGTCGCGCGCGTCTTCCCCACCGACAAGCTGGTCGAGGAAACCCTCGCGGCCGCGCAAATCATCGCTTCCTATTCGCTGCCCGTCGTGATGATGGTGAAGGAAGCGGTCAATCGGTCCCACGAATCTTCGCTCGCCGAAGGCCTGCTGTTCGAGCGCCGCGTTTTCCATGCTTCCTTCGC
>CAZPIE010000040.1:9513-11921 GCA_964586275.1 uncultured Methyloversatilis sp.
TGATCTGCTCGAGCGTCGAGAGGTCGTCGATGGTCGTCAGGTCGCCCGGATCGCGGCCTTCGGCCAAAGCCTGGATCGACCGCCGCAGCATCTTGCCGGAACGCGTCTTCGGCAGTCCCGTCACGAAATGCACATGCTTCGGCCGCGCGATGGCGCCGAGGATGCCGTCGACGGTCTTCTTCACTTCGGCTTCCAGCGCAGCCCGCAGCTCCGGCGTGGCGATCTTCGCGGCGTCCTTCACCACGGCGAAGGCCACCGGTTCTTGGCCCTTCAACGGGTCATTCACGCCCACCACGGCCACTTCGGCAATCGCTGAGTGCGCCTGCACGGCCTCCTCGATCTCGCGCGTGCCAAGGCGGTGGCCGGCGACGTTGATGACGTCGTCGGTGCGTCCCAGGATGAAGTGGTAGCCCTCCTCGTCCTTGATGCCCCAATCGAATGACGAATAGACCAGCGGTTCCTTGAAGAGGCTGAAGTAGGTCTTGACGAAGCGCTCGTCGTCGCCCCAGACGGTCGACAGGCAGCCCGGCGGCAGCGGCGGCACGACGCCGACGATGCCTTTTTCGTTCGCCCCGCACTCGGAGCCGTCGTCGCGGAAGATCTTGAGGTTGTAGCCGAACACCGGGAAACCCGGCGTGCCGAACTTGATTTTCGTGTCCTCGATGCCGCGCACCGTCGAGAGCATCGGCCAGCCGGTCTCGGTCTGCCAGTAGTTGTCGATGACCGGCAGTTTCAGTTCGCCCATGATCCACTCGTGGGTCGGCTGGTCGAGCGGTTCGCCGGCGAGGAACAAGTGCTTCAGGCTCGACAGGTCGTACTTGTGCAGGAAGGCCGGATCCTGCTTCTTGAGTACGCGGATCGCCGTCGGCGCCGAGAACATCACGTTGACCTTGTACTTCTCGACGAGGCTCCACCAGATGCCCGCATCCGGGCGAATCGGCGTGCCTTCGTACATGAGGGTCGCCATGCCGGCGATCAGCGGGCCGTAGATGATGTAGCTGTGGCCGACCACCCAGCCGATGTCGGAGGTGGCGAAGTAGGTCTCGCCCGCGAAGCCTTGGTAGATGTATTTCATCGACGCGGCCAGCGCGACCGCGTAGCCGCCGGTGTCGCGCTGCACGCCCTTGGGCTTGCCGGTGGTGCCCGAGGTGTAGAGGATGTAGGAAGGCTCGGAAGATTCCATCCACTCGCAGGGCACCTCGGCACTCATGAACTGGGTACGCAGCGTGGCGTAATCGACGTCCCGGCCCGCCACCTTGCTGAACCCCTTGTCGAGGCCGCGATCGACCATCAGGACCTTTTCCGGCTTGGCCTGCGCGAGGTTGATCGCCTCGTCCAGCAGATGCTTGTAGGGCACCGACTTGCCGCCGCGCATGCCGGCGTCGCTCGACACGATGAGCTTGGGCTTGGCATCCTCGATGCGCGTCGCCAGCGAGCCGGAAGCGAAGCCGCCAAACACCACCGAGTGGATCGCGCCGATGCGCGCGCAGGCGAGGATGGCGAAGGTCGCCTCGGCGATCATCGGCATGTAGATCAGCACCCGGTCGCCCTTCTTCACGCCGAGCGATTGCATGATCGCCGCCATGCGCATCACCTCGGCCTTGAGTTCGGCGAAGCTGTAGATCTTCTCTTCGTTCGTTTCCGTCGAGACGTAGATCAGTGCGCGGTCGTTCGGTCGTTGCGCCGCGTGGCGGTCCACCGCGTTGTGGCAGAGGTTGGTCTTGCCCCCGGAAAACCATTTCACGAACGGCGGACGCGAATAGTCGCAAATGGTCTGGGGCGGGGCCTGCCAGTCGATCAGCCGAGCCTGCTCGGCCCAGAAGCCGTCGCGATCCTCGATCGAACGACGATGGAAATCCGCGTACTTCGTCATTTTCTTTTCCCCTCTGGTTGTCGCTGATTACGGATTACCGGATGCGTACTATCGTGCGTCCGGTGACGCGTGCTTTCAGGAAATCGTCGAATACTTCGGGCAGCGCGTCGAACGGAATCTCGCGCGCCTGCGCGAGAACCTGCACCGGCTTCCAGTCGCTGCCCAGCCGCCGCCAGACCTCGCCGCGCAGCGGGTCGCCGCTGTAGCCGGAATCGATGCCCAGCAGCGACACGCCGCGCAGGATGAAAGGCATCACGGTCGTCTTGAGTTCGATGCTCGCCGCGAGACCGATGCTCGCGATCGTGCCGGCCTGCTTCATCGTGCTCGCCATCCAGGCCAGCACCTCGCCGCCGAGGTTATCCACGGCCCCCGCCCAGAGCGCCTTGTCGAGCGGCTTGATCTTCGTCAGATCGAGGCTGGAACGCAAAATGACCTCCTTTGCTCCCAGCTTCCCGAGGTAATCGGCCGCAGCGGCCTTGCCGGTCAGCGCGTGCACCTCATAGCCGGCCTTGGCGAGGATCTCGACGGCGATGCT
>CAZPIE010000041.1:0-1278 GCA_964586275.1 uncultured Methyloversatilis sp.
CAGCCGTTGGTGAACACCAGCGGGCGCGGCAGCGTGGCAACGCGCGCGGCCAACTCCGCCGGCGCGCAAAGCTTCGCCTCGAAGGCCGGAGCGGAATAGCTCACCGGCCGAGCTTACTTGGCCACGGTGTTGGGCGCCGACTTGGCGGCATCGGCGTCGCTGATGATCTCGAAAACGCGCACGACCTTTTGCACGCCACCCGTCGTGCGGGCGATCTCGACCGCGGCGTTGGCTTCCTTCTGCGACACCAGTCCCATCAGATAGACCACGCCCGCTTCGGTGACCACCTTGACATGGTTGGCGGCGAAGCTGTTCGCATCGACGAAGCGCGCCTTGACCTTCGAGGTGATGTAGGTGTCGTTGCTGCGCGCGATCAGCGTGCTGGGGGCGGCGATTTGCAGTTCGTTGCTGATGGCCTTGACGTTCGGCACCTCTGCAACGATCTTTTCGACATCCGCCTTGGTGGCCGCGTTCGGCACCTCGCCGGTCAGCAGCACGGTGCGGTTGTAGCTGGTGACATTGACGTGGGTATTGCTGCCGTATTTTTCCGAGATGCGGTTGCCGGCGCGCAGCTCGATCCCTTCGTCGGCAATTTGGGTTTCCACGCTGCGCCGGTCGGCGAAGGCAAGCGCGCCGGCGCCCACCCCGACGGCAGCGGCGCCGAAACAACCGGAAAGAAAAGGAACGAAGGCAGCAAGGAGGATGAGGGCGCGTCTGTTCATTGGGATTCTCCGAGAATGAGGGCATCGATGCCGTCGCACAGGCAATGCAGGGTCAGGAGATGCACTTCCTGGATGCGCGCGGTGCGGTCGGCGGGGACGCACAGGTGAATGTCGTCCGACCCGAGTTGCCGGCCGATGGTTCCGCCGCCCTTGCCGGTCAGGGCCACGACGCGCACGCCGCGCGCGCGGGCAACCTCGATCGCCGCCGACACATTGGGCGAATTGCCCGAGGTGGAAATCGCCAGCAGCACGTCGCCGGCGCGGCCGAGCGCGGCCACCTGCTTGGCGAACACCTGGTCGTAGGCGTAGTCGTTGGCGATCGAGGTCAGGGTCGAAGTATCGGTGGTCAGCGCGATCGCGGCCAGCGGCGCGCGTTCCTTTTCGAAGCGGTTGAGCAGTTCGGCGGCGAAATGCTGGGAATCGGCGGCCGAACCGCCGTTGCCGCAGGCCATCACCTTGCCGCCGGCGGCGAGGCAGGCGGCCATGGCGCGCACCGCCGCTTCGATCGGTGCGGACAGGGTAGCCAGCGCCGCCTGCTTGGCGGCAACACTGTCCT
>CAZPIE010000041.1:1378-4053 GCA_964586275.1 uncultured Methyloversatilis sp.
CATGAAGGCGACATTGTCCATCGTTGCGACCCCGCTCGGCAACCTCGGCGACATCACGCTGCGCGCGCTCGACACCCTGCGTTCCGCCGATGTCGTCGCCTGCGAGGACACGCGCCATGCGCGGCGGCTGCTCGACCACCATGGCATCCGCACGCAACTGCTGGCGCTGCACGAACACAACGAGCGACAGGCGGCGGAAAAACTGATCGCGCTGCTGGAGGCGGGCAAACAGGTCGCGCTGATCTCGGACGCCGGCACGCCGGCGGTCTCCGACCCCGGCGCGCGCGCGGTCGCCGCCGTGCGGCAGGCCGGTTTCCGCGTCACGCCGGTGCCCGGCCCGAACGCCGCCATCGCCGCGCTCTCGGCGGCCGGCTTCGAAGGCCCCTTCCACTTCGTCGGCTTCCTGCCCGCGAAAGTCGGCGCGCGCCGGACGGCACTCGAAAGCCTGAAAACCATCCAGGCCACGCTCGTCTTCCACGAGGCGCCGCACCGCATCGAGGAAACCGTGACCGACCTCGCCGCGCTGCTCGAACCGCAACGCGCAATCGTCATCGCGCGCGAACTGACCAAGCTGTTCGAGCAGATCGAGCGCATGCCGCTCGGCGCCGCCCCGGCCTGGCTGGCGGCCGACGAGAACCATCGCCGCGGCGAATTCGTGCTGCTCGTTTCCGCGCCGCCGGCCCATGCTGGTCTGGATGCGGAAAGCGAACGCATCCTCAAGCTGCTGCTCGCCGAACTGCCGGTCAAGCAGGCGACCAAGCTTGCGGCGGCGATCACCGGCCAGCCGAAGAACGCGCTCTACGACCGGGCGCTCGAAATCAAGGAAAGCTAGAATTACCCCATGGACAGATTAACGATCACCCGCCCCGACGACTGGCACCTGCACCTGCGCGACGGCGCCGCCATGAAAGCCGTGCTGCCCGACACGGCACGGCGCTTCGCCCGCGCCATCGTCATGCCCAACCTGAAACCGCCGGTGACCACCGTGGCGGCGGCGGCGGCCTACCGCGCGCGCATCCTCGCGGCGCTGCCGGCGGACATGGACTTCAGCCCGCTGATGACCTTGTATCTCACCGACAATCTGCCGCCCGACGAAATCGACCGCGCCAGGGACAGCGGCTTCGTGCATGCGGTGAAGCTCTACCCCGCCGGCGCGACGACGAACTCGGAGAGCGGCGTGACCGACCTGAGGAAATGCGCCGCGACGCTCGCGCGCATGGAGCGGCTCGGCGTGCGGCTGCTGATCCACGGCGAGGTGACCGACCCGGACGTCGATGTCTTCGACCGCGAGGCCGTGTTCATCGAGACCGTGCTTTCCCCATTGCTGAAGGATTTCCCCGCGCTCAAGGTGGTGCTCGAACACATCACGACCCGGGATGGCGCCGCATTCGTCGAGTCCGCCGGCGCGAACGTCGCGGCGACGATCACCGCGCATCACCTGCTGCTCAACCGCAACGCGATGTTCGCCGGCGGCATCCGCCCGCATCATTACTGCCTGCCGGTGCTCAAGCGCGAACGGCATCGCCAGGCGCTCGTCGCGGCGGCCACGTCGGGCAACCCCAAGTTCTTCCTCGGCACCGATTCCGCTCCGCACGGCAAGAAGACCAAGGAGGCTTCATGCGGCTGCGCCGGCTGCTACACCGCGCATGCCGGCATCGAGCTCTATGCCGAAATCTTCGACGCCGCCGGGGCGCTCGACAAACTCGAAGGCTTCGCCAGCCACTTCGGCGCCGACTTCTACGGCCTGCCGCGCAACGCCGGAAAGATCACGCTGCTGCGCGAAAGCTGGACGGCGCCGGCACAACTGCCCTATCTCGCCGACGATGCGCTGGTGCCGCTCCGGGCCGGCGAAACCATCGCCTGGCGACTGGAGACCGCGCAATGAAGTCGCCCCTGCTGCTGCCCATCCTGCTGTCCGCCACGCTGCTCGCCGGCTGCGCGAAGGAACCGGCCGGCTTCATGATCGAGGGCGGCAACCATTCGCTGACCGTCGAGCGCAACAAGCCCTATTTCTGGAGCGAGGGCTGGGAACTCGACCTGATCGTCACCCGCTATCCGGAATGCCAGCGCCGCCATCCGCTCAAGAAGGCCGGCGAGCGGGTGCGCGTCGATCTCTACCGCACGCCGACCGGCGCCTTCATTCTCAACCAGGGCAAGCGCTGGTACGTCGCCGAGACGCAGGATTGCCGCATGCAGCAGTTCGACGCAGCGCCGCCGGAACCCGGCGAACTCCTCGGCGCGTTCCGCGTCAAGAACGACATCTTTCAGTTCGTGCCCGCCAATGACGGCAAGGGCAATGACGACCCGCAAAGCCTATAATCCGCAACGGAAGTCCGCCAGGCAGTCGCGGCATCGCAAGATGTCGAGGAAAGTCCGGGCCCCATAGAGCAGGATGCCGGCTAACGGCCGGGCGCAGCAAGTCGAAAGACCCAAGGCGACAGACAGTGCAACAGAAAGATACCGCCTAAGCTCGCAAGAGCCGGCAAGGGTGAAATGGCGGGGTAAGAGCCCACCGCGGACCTGGCAACAGGGACGGCATGGCAAACCTCATCCGGGGCAAGGCCAAATAGGGGAGCAATGACGTGGCTCGCGTCGCTCCCGGGTAGGCTGCACGAGGCCGTCAGCAATGGCGGTCCCAGAGGAATGGCTGCCCACGACAGAACCCGGCTTATCGG
>CAZPIE010000041.1:4153-10279 GCA_964586275.1 uncultured Methyloversatilis sp.
CCGGCTTATCGGCGGACTTCCATCCCCACTCCTCACAAATCACTTTCACAATGATTTTTCATGCATTGATTTGCAAGGATATTATTTTCACGAAAAACATCCAAAGCATTGCGTAACCCATTGTCGCACCTAAAAATTTCCTGAAGTTACCTATTGACTCCCCAAAATCGGTGGAATAAAGTGGGGGCAAGTGGGAATAAGTGGGGAAAAAGGTGTTCCAAGGCGCGGCACAACTCAATCTGGATGCGAAAGGACGGCTGGCGATCCCGGCACGTCATCGCGACGGCTTGGTCTCCGCCGGCGGCGGTCGCCTCGTGCTGACCGCCCATCCGCACCGCTGCCTGCTCCTTTATCCCGAATCCGCCTGGCAGCCGATCCGCGACCGCATCCTCGCCACGCCGAGTTTCGACCCGCGCTCCGCCGCCGCCAAGCGCGTGCTGGTCGGCAATGCGCGCGACGTGGAGATCGACACCGCCGGCCGCATCCTGATCGCGCCGGAACTGCGCGACACCGCCGAATTCGACAAGCAGGTCTGGCTGGTCGGCATGGGCTCGCATTTCGAGATCTGGAGCGACGCCGGCTGGCGCCGCCAGCATGAAACCGCCTTCGAGGCCTTGGCCGGCGCCGAGCCGCCCCCCGGATTCGAGGGCATCTCCCTGTGACCGGCGCGGATGAGCGAAACGACACCCGCGGTGCATCTGCCGGTGCTGCTGGCCGAGGCCGTCGCGGCGCTGGCGATCCGGCCGGACGGCCTCTACGTCGATGCGACCTTCGGGCGCGGCGGTCACAGCCGCGCGATCCTGGAACGGCTTGGCCCCTCCGGACGACTGATTGCGCTGGATCGCGACCCGCTGGCGATCGCCGCCGGCGCAACCCTCACGGATCCGCGCTTCACGCTCGTGCATGCCGCCTTCAGCCGGCTGGACGCGGTGCTGGCGGCGCTGAACATTGCGCGCGTGGATGGAATCCTGCTGGACATCGGCGTCTCGTCGCCGCAGTTGGACGATCCGGCCCGGGGCATGAGTTTTCGTTTCGATGCGCCGCTCGACATGCGCATGGACACGACGCAAGGGGAAACCGCGGCGGATTTTCTGGCGCGGGCGGAGCAACATCAAATAGAGGAGGTGATTCGTGAGTATGGCGAAGAACGGTTTGCTCATGCGCTTGCAAAGGCGCTTGTTACTGCTCGGCAGCAACAACGTATTTCATCCACAGGACAGCTTGCCGCGCTCGTGGCGGCGGTCGTCCGCACGCGCGAGCCAGGGCAGCACCCGGCGACGCGCACCTTCCAGGCTCTACGGATTTTCGTCAATCGGGAGCTTGAGGAGCTGTCGCTGACCCTGCCGCAGGCGCTCGGCCGCTTGCAGCCGGGCGGAAGGTTGGCCGTGATCAGTTTCCATTCCCTCGAAGACCGCATCGTCAAGAACTTCCTGCGCGATGCGGCGCAGCCGCCCCAGCCGCCCAAGGGCGTGCCGGTGCGCGCCGCCGACCTGCCGGCGCCGACTTTGCGGCTGGTCGGCAAGCCGATCCGGGCCAAGGCGGCCGAAATCGCCGCCAACCCGCGCGCGCGCAGTGCCGTTCTACGCGTCGCGGAAAAAATCTGACATGGCGCGCGTCAACCTGATACTGCTCATCGCCGTTGTGCTCAGCGCGCTTGCCGTGGTTACGTCGAACCACCGCGCCCGCAAGCTGGTCACCGAATTCGAGCGCGAACAGGAACGCATGCGCGCCCTCGAGGTCGAATGGGGCCAGCTCCAGCTCGAACAGAGCACCTGGGCCGCGCATGCCCGCGTCGAGCAGATCGCCCGCGACAAGCTCGGCATGCACCCGCCCCGCCCCAACCAGATCATTGCGATCCAGCCATGAGAGCGCCCCGCAGCCCCCTGCTCGCCGACCGCCTGCCCGTGTGGCGTGCGCGGCTGGTGCTGGGCGTCCTGCTGGCGGGCTCGCTGGCCCTGGTCGGCCGGGCTTTCTACCTGCAGGGCATCCACAAGGAATTTCTCATCGGCAAAGGCGAGGCGCGCTACGAACGCGTGATCGAGATGCCCGCGACGCGCGGCCGCATCCTCGACCGTCACGGCGACGTGCTGGCGATGTCGACGCCCGTGAAATCGGTCTGGGCGATTCCCGAGGACGCCAGGCTGACGCCCGCCCAGGCGCGCAAGCTCGCGGCATTGCTCGATCTCGACGTGCGCGAGCTCGCGCGCAAGCTTGCCGCCGAGCGCGACTTCGTCTATCTCAAGCGCCAGATCGCTCCGCATGTCGCCACGCAGGTGGCCGCCCTCAAGCTGCCGGGCATCCACTTCCAGAACGAATACCGCCGCTACTACCCCGCCGGCGAAGTGACCGCGCACATGCTGGGCTTCACCGGCGCCGGGGATGCCGGCCAGGAAGGCATCGAGCTCGCGCTCGACGGCCAGCTTGCGGGCAAGTCGGGCTCGCGCCGCGTCATCAAGGATCGCCGCGGGCAGATCGTCGAGGACGTCGAATCGATCCGCGCCCCGCAGGATGGCAAGGACGCCATGTTGGCGCTCGACGCCAAGCTGCAGTATCTCGCCTATACGCAGCTCAAGCAGGCGATCGCCGACCACAAGGCCAGGGCCGGCAGCATCGTCGTGCTCGACGCCAGGAGCGGCGAAGTGCTGGCGCTCGCCAACCTGCCGACCTACAACCCGAACAATCGCGCCAGGCTCTCCGGCGCGCAATTGCGCAACCGCGCCTTCACGGACAGCTTCGAGCCCGGCTCGACCTTCAAGCCCTTCACCGTCGCGCTGGCGCTCGACAAGGGCCAGGTCCGCTTCGACACGCCGATCCAGACCACCCCCGGCAAGCTCACGATCGGCAGCGCGACGATTTCCGATGCGCATCCGCACGGCATGCTCTCCGTTGCCCAGGTCATCCAGAAATCGTCGAACATCGGCACGGCAAAGATGGCGCTGAACATGTCTTTCGAGGACATGTGGACCCTGTTCGACCGGCTCGGCTTCGGCCAGCCGCCCAAGCTCGGCTTCCCCGGGGAGGCCGGCGGCCGCCTGCGGCCGTGGAAGCGCTGGCGGCCGATCGAGCAGGCGACGATGTCCTATGGCCACGGCATCTCGGTCACGCTGATCCAGCTCGCGCGCGCCTATCTGGTCTTCGCGCGCAACGGCGACCTCGTGCCGCTCTCGCTGGCGCGCAGCGACGCGCCGCCCGCCGTCGGCGTGCGCGTCTTCTCCGAACAAACCGCGCGCGAGATGCGCAGCATGCTCGAAATGGCCGTGCAACCGGGCGGTACGGCGCCCAAGGCGCAGGTGGCCGGCTACCGCGTCGCGGGCAAGACCGGCACCGCCAACAAGCTCGAAGGCGGCGTCTATGCCAACAAGTACGTCGCCTCCTTCGTCGGCTTCGCGCCGGTCTCCGATCCGCGCCTGATCATCGCGGTGATGGTCGACGAGCCCAGCGCCGGCAAGTACTACGGCGGCGAGGTCGCCGCCCCCGTGTTCTCCAGCGTGATGGGCAGCGCCCTGCGCGCGCTCGGCGTGCCGCCCGACGACAGCCCGAAGCCGCTGCAGATGGCCCATGCCGTGCCGGCACGGGAGGAAATGTAATGATCCAGCCGGAATTCATGGTGGGTGTGACCGGCACCAACGGCAAGACCTCGGTGACGCAATGGATCGCCCAGGCGTTGTGCGCGCGCGGCCGCAAGTGCGCGCTCGTCGGCACGCTCGGCAACGGCTTTCCCGATGCGCTCGTGCCGGGCCCGAACACAACGCCGGGCGCGCACGTGCTGCGCGAATTCCTGCCGGAAAGCGTCCGGCAAGGCGCGCAGGCCTGCGCGATGGAAGTGTCCTCGATCGGCCTGCACCAGAACCGCGTCGCCGGCATCCGCTTCGCTGTCGCGGTGTTCACCAATCTCACGCGCGACCATCTCGAATACCACAAGACGATGGAAGCCTATGCGGCCGAGAAGGCGAAGCTGTTCGCGTGGCCGGGCCTCGGCCACGCCGTGCTGAATCTCGACGACCCCTTCGGCCGCGCGCTGGCCGCGCGGCTCGCCGGGCGCGTGGCGACGATCGGCTACACGCTGGGCGACGCAACCGGCTGCGATCGGGTGCTCGCAGCGACCGATCTCATGGAAAGCGGCGGCGCGCTCGCCTTCACGCTCGACGGCCTGCGCTTCGAGGCCCCGGTCGTCGGGCGCTTCAATGCTTCCAACCTGCTCGCCGTGATCGGCGCGCTGCTGGCTGGCGGCGAACGGCTCGCGGACATCGCCGCCGTGCTGCGGCACATCGTGCCGCCGGCCGGTCGCATGCAGCCGGTCGGCGGAGACCATGCGCCGCTGGTCGTCGTCGATTACGCGCATTCGCCCGACGCACTCGAGAAAGCGCTAACCGCGTTGCGCGGCACGGCGGCGGCGCGCGGCGGCAAGCTGGTCTGCGTCTTCGGCTGCGGCGGCGAGCGCGATCCCGGCAAGCGCCCGCAGATGGGCGCCATCGCGGCGCGCCTCGCCGATGCGGTCGTCGTCACCAGCGACAACCCGCGCAGCGAAGATCCGCAGGCGATCATCGCGCAGATCCTGGCCGGCATGGCCACGAGTCCTGTCGTCGAGCCGGAGCGCGCCGCCGCGATCGATGCAGCGGTCGCGGCTGCCGACGCGCGCGACGTGATTCTGCTCGCCGGCAAGGGCCACGAACCCTATCAGGAGATCGCCGGCGTGCGCATTCCCTTTTCCGATCTCGAGTCCGCAAAGTCGGCGCTGGAAAAAAGGTTGGCTGCGCCGCAGCGGCAAGGAACACGATCATGCTGACGATTTCCGCCGCCGCGCTGGTCCTCAACGGCACGCATAGCGGCCGCGACGTGGAGTTCACCAGCGTCGGCACCGATTCGCGCGCCATCATCCCCGGCATGCTGTTCGTCGCGCTCAGGGGCGAGCGCTTCGACGGCCACGACTACGTCGCACAGGCCCTGGCGCAGGGCGCCCGCTGTGCGCTCGTCAACGCCGCCTGGGCCGCCGCGCATCCGGGTCTGCCGCTGATCGGCGTCGCCGACACGCGGCTGGCCCTCGGCCAGCTCGCCGCCCACTGGCGCGCGCGCTTCCACATCCCGCTGATCGGCGTCACCGGCAGCAATGGCAAGACCACCGTCAAGGAGATGTGCGCCGCCATCCTGCGCGCGGATTTCGGCCAGCATGCGGTGCTGGCGACAACGGGCAACCTCAACAACGACATCGGCGTGCCGCTGACGCTGCTCAAGCTGCATGCGCCGCACCATGCGGCGGTCATCGAGATGGGCATGAACCGCGCGGGCGAGATCGACTATCTGACCCGTCTCGCCCGCCCCACGGTCGCCCTCGTCAATAACGCCCAGCGCGCGCACCTCGCGGGTCTCGGCTCGGTCGACGCGGTGGCCCGCGCCAAGGGCGAGATCTTCGCCGGCCTGTCCGACCAGGGCGTCGCGGTCATCAATGCCGACGATCCGCATGCCGATCTCTGGCGCGCCATGAACCGCGAGCGCCGCATCGTGACCTTCGGCTTCGCGCCGACCGCGGACGTGCATGGCAGCTGGCATCCGCACGGTCTCGGCGGCCGGCTCGAGCTGGTCACCCCGCTCGGCGCCACGGAACTGCAGTTGCCGGTGCCCGGCGAGCACAACGCACGCAACGCGTTCGCCGCCACGGCAGCCTGCCTGGCCGCCGACGTGCCGCTCGCGCCGATCGTGCGCGGCCTCGAACACTTCGACAGCATCAATGGACGCCTGCAGCGCAAACGGGGCCACGGCGGCGCGACGGTGATCGACGACAGCTACAACGCCAATCCGGATTCGATGCGCGCGGCGATCGATGTGCTCGCCACGCTGCCCGGCCGCCGCATCTTCGTCATGGGCGACATGGGCGAGGTCGGCGCGGCGGCCGGCCAGCTGCACGACGAGATCGGCGGCCATGCCAGGCGCCGGGGCATCGAAATGCTTTTCGCGCTGGGCGAGCAGAGCGCGGCGGCCGCGCGCAATTTCGGCGCCGGCGGCCGGCACTGCAAGGACGTCGCCACGCTCGTCGCGGCCCTCCGGCCGCTCATGGACAAGGACAGCACCGTGCTCGTCAAGGGCTCGCGCTTCATGAAGATGGAGCGCGTGGTGGAACAGATCGTGGAG
>CAZPIE010000041.1:10379-11710 GCA_964586275.1 uncultured Methyloversatilis sp.
CATGCTGCTTGAGTTGTTCCAGTGGCTGGCGCAGGACATCCGCGCCTTCAACGTCTTCAACTACATCACGCTGCGCGCCGTGCTGGCGACGATGACCGCGCTGACGATCGCCTTCCTGCTCGGTCCCGCGCTGATCCGCTGGCTGGCGGCGAAGAAGATCGGCCAGGCGGTGCGCGTCGACGGCCCGCAGACGCACCTGGCCAAGTCCGGCACGCCGACCATGGGCGGCGCGCTGATCCTGCTGTCGCTGGGGCTGGCCACGCTGCTGTGGGCGGATCTCGCCAACCGCTTCGTCTGGATCGTGCTGATCGTCACCTTCGGCTTCGGTGCGGTGGGCTGGGTCGACGACTGGCGCAAGGTGGTCTACCGCAACCCGCAAGGGCTCTCGGCCAGGGCGAAGTTCTTCTGGCAGACGGTGATCGGCATCGTCGCCGCCGTATGGATCGCCTTCTCGATCTCCGCACCCAGCAGCGAAAAGGCTTTCCAGTTGTTCCTGCAGTGGGTCGGCAGCGGCTTCGCGCTCGAACTGCCGACCAAGACCGACCTGATCGTGCCTTTCTTCAAGAGCGTCTCCTACCCGCTCGGCATCTTCGGCTTCATGGCGCTCACCTACCTCGTCATCGTCGGCAGCAGCAACGCGGTGAACCTCACCGACGGCCTCGACGGCCTCGCCATCCTGCCGACCGTGATGGTCGGCGCGGCGCTCGGCATCTTCGCCTATGTCGCCGGCCACGCAGTCTTCTCGAAGTACCTGCTGCTGCCCTATATCCCGGGGGCGGGCGAGCTCACCGTGTTCTGCGGCGCGCTGGCGGGCGCGGGACTCGGCTTCCTCTGGTTCAACGCCTACCCGGCCGAGGTCTTCATGGGCGACGTCGGCGCGCTGGCGCTCGGCGCCGCGCTCGGCGCCGTGGCGGTCATCGCGCGGCAGGAGATCGTGCTGTTCGTGATGGGCGGCGTGTTCGTCGCCGAAACGATCTCGGTGATGCTGCAGGTCGGCTGGTTCAAATACACCAAGTGGCGCACGGGCATCGGGCAGCGCATCCTGCTGATGGCGCCGCTGCACCACCACTACGAGCAGGTCGGCTGGAAGGAGACCCAGGTCGTGGTGCGCTTCTGGATCATCACCATCCTGCTGGTGCTGGTCGGCCTCTCGACCCTGAAGATTCGCTGATGAACCTGCAAGGCAAACACGTCCTCATCCTCGGCCTCGGCGAATCCGGGCTGGCCGCCGCGCGCTGGTGCGACCGGCAGGGCGCGCGGCTGCGCGTGGCCGACACGCGCGCCAATCCGCCGGGGCTGGACGAGCTGCAGTGCCGTCTCGCCAGCGCCGA
>CAZPIE010000042.1:0-11381 GCA_964586275.1 uncultured Methyloversatilis sp.
CGATGCGGCCGACGAGGTTCTGCAGCGTCGGATGATCTTCATGCACCACCGGGCGCCGGCCGTCGGCGGAGTTTTCCACCAGCAGATTGACGCGGTAGCGCTGCACCGAGATCGTGCCGGAGAAGAAGGTGGTCTCGGAGTCCTCCTCGCTCTTGGTCGATTCGCGCAGCGACTCGCCGCTCTCGACGATGTCCTGCATCACCGCGTCGAGATAGCCGCCGACCTCGGGCAGGTCCGCGTACGCCGGGCGCAGTTCCTCGATCAGGTGGCCGACCGCGAGCTTGAGCACTTCCTGCCCAGCCGCCTTGATGCGGTTCTGCAGGTCGCGGCGCCAGAGGGGGAACTCGTTCATCAGATCGTGGAGCTTGTCGTGGAAGATCTCGATCTGCTTGCCGAGCTCCTGCTGCCGCGCTTCGGGCAACTGTGAAAACTCCTCGGACGACATGGTTTCCTCGCCGTCCTTGAGCGGCGCGAACATGAAACCCTGCGGCGTGCGCAGCAGGGCGATGCCGTGCTCGCCCGAGGCGTGGCCGAGCTGGCGCAGCGCGGTTTCCTCGCGCTGCTTTTCCTCTTCCTGCATCGATTCGATGCGGCGGCGATATTCGGCGCTCTCGAACGCCGCAGCGATCGCCGGGCCCAGTTCGCCGACGAAGCGCTGCATGTCGTCGCGCAGCCGCGCTCCCCGCCCGCAGGGCAGGCGCATCAGGCGCGGCCGGGCCGGTTCGGCGAAGTTATTGACGTAGCACCAGTCCGCGGGCGGAACGCCGTTGCCGCGTTCGGCTTCGAGCAACTGGTCGACGATGGCATGGCGTCCGCTGCCCGTGTCGCCCAGCACGAAGATGTTGTAGCCCTGCTGATGGATACCGAGGCCCAGATGCACCGCGTCGATGGCGCGCGGATGGATCAGCGCGGCATCGAGATCGGGCAGCGCGGCCGAGTCGTCGCTTTCGAGTCCGGCCGGATCGCAGGCGCTGTAGAGCTGCTCGGGTGCAAGGGGCGGGAGGGGCGCAAGGGTAGGCATGGCGGACTGATTCGATTCGGCTTCCCTTGGGATGGTAACCCCAAAATCGCCGTTTGCATCCCTGTAAAATGGGCCGATCCGACCTCGCCGTCCGAGCACCCTCTCCATTCCTCCCGATGGTTTCCGTTGTCCACGCCCTGCCTGATTCCGGCATCGATCAGGCCACGCTCGAACGCCTTGTCGCCGGCCTGCCGGAAGAAGGCGCGCAGAAGCTGCTGCTCGCCGTCAGCCAGGCCAGCGAAATCTACGGCGACCGCAAAGTCGGCTCCGGCGAGACGGCATTCGGGCACGGCCTCGGCACGGCGCTGATCCTCGCCGCGCTGAACCTCGACCTCGACAGCCGGCTGGCGGCGCTGCTGTTCGCCGTGCCGGAATTCGTCGCGCAGGCGCGCGAGAAGCTGGCCGGGCAATGGGGCGCGCCGGTGGCCGAGCTGGTCGATGGGCTCTATCGCCTCAAGCAGCTGCGCCCCCTGCAGCTCCCGGCGCGCGCCTCGGCGCAGAAGGCACAGGGCGCCGACGACATCCGGGCACAGGCCGAGATCCTGCGCAAGATGCTGCTCGCGCTGGCGGCCGACCTCCGCGTCGTCATGATCCGGCTCGCCTCGCGCACCCAGACCCTGCGCTACCTGACGGACCACGATACGCCGGAGCGTGTCGAGATTGCCCGCGAAAGCCTGGAAATCTACGCGCCGCTGGCCAACCGGCTCGGCGTCTGGCAGATCAAGTGGGAGATCGAAGACCTGGCCTTCCGCTTCATCGAGCCGGCCACCTACAAGAAAATCGCCCGGCAGCTCGACGAGAAGCGCCTCGAACGCGAGGCCTTCATCGTCGCTGCCGCGGCGCGCCTCAAGGATGAGCTGGCGAAATCCGGCGTGACGCAGGCCGAGGTCTATGGCCGGCCCAAGCACATCTACAGCATCTGGAACAAGATGCGCCAGAAAGACCTCGATTTCGAGCAGGTCTTCGACGTGCGCGCCCTGCGCATCATCGTCGCGGAGGACAAGGACTGCTACACCGCGCTCGGCATCGTGCATGCGCTCTGGCAGCCGATCCGCGGCGAGTTCGACGATTACATCTCGCACCCGAAGGGCAACTACTACCGCTCGCTGCACACCGCCGTGATGGCCGAGGACGGCCGCGCGCTCGAGGTGCAGATCCGCACGCCCGAGATGCACGCGCATGCCGAGCTGGGCGTGGCGGCGCACTGGCGCTACAAGGAGTCGGGCGCCTCGGCCAAGGCGGACAGCGCCTACGACGACAAGATCGCCTGGCTGCGGCAGCTCCTGTCGTGGCGCGACGAGATCACCGACTCGGCCGTCTGGGTCGAACAGTTCAAGCGCGCCGCGCTCGACGACACGATCTACGTGATGACGCCGCAGGGCCGCGTGATCGACCTGCCCAGGGGGGCGACGCCGATCGACTTCGCCTACCGCGTGCATACCGACCTCGGCCACCGCTGCCGCGGCGCCAAGGTCGACGGTCATCTCGTGCCGCTCAACACCCCGCTGCAAAGCGGCCAGCGCGTCGAAATCACGGTCGCCAAGACCGGCGGCCCGTCGCGCGACTGGCTCGGCCCCGGCTACCTCGTCTCGCCGCGCGCGCGGACGAAGGTCAAGGCCTGGTTCGCCGCCCAGCAGGAAACCCAGATGCTCGCCGCCGGGCGCGCCTGGGTCACGAAGGAACTGCAGCGCGACGGCGCCGCGCAGGCCAACCTCGAGGAACTGGCGCACAAGCTCGGCTTCAAGAACGCCGACGCGCTCTTCCTCGCCGCCGCGCGCGACGAGGTCGGCCCGCGCGCGCTCCAGGCCGCGCTACACGCGGAACCGCCGGAAGCGAAGGCAGAGCCGGAAATCGTCACCCAGCGCGCCAAGTCGGCGCCGAGCACGGGCCAGATCCTCGTCGTCGGCATGGACAAGATGCTCACCCAGCTCGGCCGCTGCTGCAAGCCGGTGCCGCCCGACGCGATCGCCGGCTTCGTCACGCGCGGGCGCGGCGTTTCGGTGCACCGCGTCGAATGCGCCAACTTCCGCAACATGGCGGCGCGCAACCCGGAACGCGTCATCGAGGCGACCTGGGGCGGCAAACCAGACAAGATCTACGCCTGCGACCTGCGCGTCGAGGCGGCCGACCGGCAGGGCCTGCTGCGCGACATCTCCGACGTGCTCTCGAAGGAGAAGGTCAACGTCACGGCTGTCAACACGCAGACGAAGACCGGCATCGCGCGCATGGCCTTCACCGTGGAACTCGGCAGCGCCGCGCAGCTGCAGCGCATCCTCGCCGTGCTCGGCGAGGTGGGCGGCGTGGTCAGCGTGCGGCGCGGCTGATGGTCGACGCGCCGCGCCGTCTGGTCTAGTCGCCAGCCAGCGCGTCCGGCGTATTGAAATTGGCAAAGGCTGCCGCGTCGGGAAACGGCGCTTCGGCCGCCCGCTGGCAGCGACACCAGTCCCGCACGCGGCGCTCGCCCGCCTTGAGCGCGGCGCTCAGCACCGGCAGCAATCCGCGCCGGCACAGCAGGAAGGTCGGCTGGATGCCCGATGCCGTGGTCGCGACGGCCAGCTTCGCGTTGTTTTCCGTTGCCGCGGCCAGCAAGCGTGCCACCAGGTCGAGCGGCAGCCGGGGACAGTCGCAGGGGCAGACCGCCAGCCAGGGCGTTGCGCAGGCGCGCAGCCCGGCTTCGATGCCCGCCAGCGGTCCCAATCGGCCGAGGCGCTCGTCCGAAGCATCGGTCACCACCGGATAGCCGAAGTCCATGTAGTCCTCAAGATTGCGGTTGGCGCTGATCAGCAGCGCATCCACCTGCGGCGCCAGCCGCTCGATGACATGCGCCACGAGCGGCTTGCCCTGATAGTCGAGCAGACCCTTGTCGGCGCCGCCCATGCGCCGGCCTTCGCCGCCAGCGAGGATCAGCCCTGTGACCGCGTTATCCACCGATGTAGGACATCTCGATTTTCTTGAGGGCCGGCGTCGCGGCCATGCGCAGTTGCGAATAGCGGTCGCTGCGTGCCTGCCAGATCCGGGTGATCTCCGTGTCGAGCATCGTATCGTCGGCGCCGCCGCGCAGGAGTTCGCGCAAGTCGTGGCCCGCCGACGCGAACAGGCAGGTATAGAGCTGGCCCTCGGTGGACAGGCGGATGCGCGTGCAACTGTCGCAAAAGGCGCGCGTCACCGAGGAGATCACGCCGATCTCGCCCGCACCGTCCTGGTAGCGCCAGCGCTGGGCGACCTCGCCGGGGTAGTTCGGGTCGATCGGCTCCAGCGGGAATTCGGCACCGATGATGCGCAGCACTTCGGCCGACGGCACCACCTCGTCGAGCTTCCAGCCGTTGCTGCTGCCCACGTCCATGTATTCGATGAAGCGCAGGATGTGGCCCGAATTGCGGAAATGCCGCGCCAGCGGCAGGATCTGACTTTCGTTCGCGCCGCGTTTCACCACGCAGTTGACCTTCACCGGCGCCATGCCGGCCGCCGCCGCGGCCTCGATGCCCGCGAGCACCTTGGCCACCGGGTAGTCGGCGTCGTTCATGCGCTTGAAGATCGTGTCGTCGAGTGCGTCGAGGCTGACCGTCACGCGCTGCAGGCCGGCGGCGGCCAGCGTGGCGGCCTTCTTTTCGAGTAGGGAACCGTTGGTGGTGAGCGTGACTTCCAGTTCCGGAATCGCCGCCAGCAGGCGGATCAGATGCTCGACGCCGTGGCGCAGCAGCGGCTCGCCGCCGGTGAGGCGAATCTTCCGCACGCCGCGCGCCGCGAACAGCCGGGCGATGCGGGCGATCTCCTCGAAGCTGAGCAAATCGGCGCGCGGCAGGAAGGGATAGTCGCGCCCGAACACCGTCTTCGGCATGCAATACACGCAGCGGAAATTGCACCGGTCGGTGATCGAGATGCGCAGGTCGCGCACCGGCCGGCCGAGCAGATCGAGGAGGGGGGGCAGGGGGGGCATGGCCTCATTATAGGGAGCTGCGGTTATGATGGCTTCCCATGTCTCCCAAGACTTCCGCACGCGGACTGTCCCGCCGCATCTACATCGCCTTCCTGCTGGTCGCGCTGATTCCCACCGCCATCGCCGGCGCGATCGGCATCTACTTTTCCTTGCATGCGCTGCGGACGGAGACGCTCGACCATTTGCAGCAGGAGGTGGTGATACGCGCCCAGGGGGTCGGGCGCTTCTTCGACCAACTGGCAGCCGAACTGCTCTACCTGGCCGATGCGTCCGCACTGGAGGAGCTGCGCCTTGCGCGCCAGAATGCGGACGTACGGCGCATCCGGGCGGCCACGACGCGACTGGAGCGCGACTATGCGACCCTCGCGACGGCGTATCCGCACATCTACCAGATCCGCTATCTCGCCGCGGACGGTCTCGAAATCGTGCGCGTCGACAAGAAGGACGAGCGCGTCATCGTCGTGCCGTCAGAACGCTTGCAGAACAAGGGCGACCGCTACTATTTCGCCGATGCCATGCGGCGCAAGCCCGGCGAGCTCTACGTCTCGCCGATCGACCTCAACGTCGAGTACGGCAAGATCGAACAGCCCGAGCGCCCCGTCATCCGCGTGGCGACGCCGATCGGCACGGGGACGGGCAGGAACGAGGGCATCCTCATCATCAACCTCCATGCCGACTTCCTGCTCGAGCAGATCCAGCAGATGGCGCAAGCGCGCGGCGGCACGGCGTATCTGTTCGACCGCTCGGGCCACTATCTGACGCGTACCGCCGACAACGAGACGGGCTTCGCGATGCAGCCGGTGGAAAAGCTGGTGGCGGCAATGGGGGAGGACTCGCTCAAACAGTTGCTGGCGGAAACGGACGGCACGCTCTCGGTCGCCAACGCGATCTTCGCCCATGCCGCGATCCGTTTCGGCGCGACCTATCCGGCCGAGGATCGCCTGCAATGGGTGATCGCCATCGGTTTTCCGGAGCAGAAGCTGTTCATGTCCGTGTTCAACCTCTATGTCCTGTATGCGATTCTCGCCATCGGCCTGCTGGCGACCGCGCTCGGCGGCTATGCGCTGTCGCGCCACCTGCTCGGGCCGCTCGATGCCCTGAGCCGCGAATCCGAGGCGATCGCCGCCGGCGACTTCTCGCATCGGGTCGAGATTCGCGGCCGCGACGAGATCGCCGCGCTGGGCGAGAAGTTCAACGCGATGGCCGACAAGATCCAGCAGCTGGTCGGTTCGCTGGCCGCCCACCGCGACCGGCTCGAGGACGAGGTGCGCGCCCGCACGGCCGAACTGGAACGCGAGCAGGACGAGCGCCGCGAGCTCGACCGCCAGATGTTCCAGATGGAAAAACTGGCGACGCTGGGCGAGCTGACCATGGGCATCGCCCACGAGATCGGCAACCCGCTCGCCGGCATGAAGGCGGTGACGCAGGCCTTGCAGTACGAGGAGGATTTGCCTGCCGGCGTGGCCGAGGCGCTCAAGCGGCTGGAGGCCGAGACCGACCGGCTGGGCGATTTCCTGCGCAGCTTCCACGGCTTCGCCGCGCCGCAGGCCACCCGGCCCGAGCCGGTCAAGCTCGCCGATGCGGTGGCCGACGTGCTGTTCTGGCTGCGCAAGGAAGCGCGTTCGCTCGCCATCGAGATCGCCGTCGATGTGCCGCCCGATCTGGCCGTGCTGGCCGATCCGCACCAGATCAAGCAGGTGCTGCTCAACCTCGCCGTGAATGCGGTGCATGCGATGCCCCAGGGCGGCCGGCTGACGATCACGGCCAGAGCGGAGGGCGATCGGGCGGAAATCACCGTGCGCGACACCGGCAGCGGCATCGCGCCGGAACTGCTGACGCGCATCTTCGACCCTTTCTTCACCACGCGCAGCGAAGGCACGGGGCTGGGCCTTTCCATCGTGCGCAAGATCGCGCAGGCCCACGGCGCGACCTTGGCCGTGGATAGCACTGTTGGACAAAGTGGGCAAGGTTCCTGCTTCACGCTGAGATGGCCGATGCCCACCCCAACATGAACGAACCGATCCTGATCGTCGAAGACGATGCGACCCTGCGCGTGACCTTGAGCAATTTCCTCGGGCGCATGGGCTTTGTTGTCGACGCCGCCGAGAATGTCGCCAAGGCGCTGGAACTGGCGCGCCAGCAGCGCTATGGCTTGGTGCTGCTCGATCTGCGCCTGCCGGACGGCGACGGACTGGCGCTGATCGGCGCGCTGCGCGAGATCGACGAAGAGGCGCTGCTGCTGATGATGACGGCCTTTCCCGAGGTGCGCACCGCCGTCGCGGCGCTCAAGGCGGGCGCCTACGACTACATCAACAAGCCCTTCGATCTGGAGGACCTGCGCGAGCTGATCGGTCGCGCGCTGGAAACCCGCGCGCTGCGCCGCGAAGTCGCCTGGCGGCGCGCTCAGGCCGAAACCTGCGACCTCGACGGCCTGACGGGCGAGAGCGCCGCCTTCCGCGAGCTGATCCGCGTCACCCGGAAGATCGCCGCCGCGCCGCGCGTGCCGGTGCTGATCCACGGCGAATCCGGTTCGGGCAAGGAGCGCGTCGCGCGCGCCATCCACTGCCAGTCGCCGCGCGCCGCCGGGCCATGGGTCACGCTCAATTGCTCGGCGCTGCCCGAGGGTTTGATGGAATCCGAGTTGTTCGGCCACGAGAAGGGCGCCTTCACCGACGCCAGGCAGCAGAAACGCGGCCTGCTCGAACTGGCCGACGGTGGCACGCTGTTCCTCGACGAGATCGGCGACCTCTCGCTGGCGCTGCAACCCAAGCTGTTGCGCGTGCTCGAAACGCAGAGCTTCCGGCGTGTCGGCGGCAGCCGCGAGATCCAGGTCGATGTGCGCTTCGTCGCCGCCACGCACCGCAACCTGCCGGAAATGGTCAAGGCGGGGAGCTTCCGCGAGGATTTGTATTACCGCCTCAACGTTGGCGCCATCGAAGTGCCGCCGCTGCGGACGCGCCGCGAGGACATCCCCGCGCTGGCGCATGAGTTCGTCTTCGAGACGGCACGGACGATGGGCATCGTTGCTCCGGAGTTGCCGCCAGACGTTGTGCGCCTGCTGGTCGAGCATGCCTGGCCCGGCAATGTGCGCGAGTTGCGCAACGTGATCGAGCGCGCGGTGATCCTCTGCGAAAACGGCGTGCTGGCGGCCGCGCAACTGCCGCCGGAAATCTCGCGTGCCGTCGCGCCAGCGCCGACTTTTTCAAGGGCGCCAGCGACCACCCCGGCGACGCTGGCGGAAGTCGAGGTCGCGCACATCCGGCATGTCCTGGCCCAGTGCGCGGGCAACAAGACCCGTGCCGCCGAGATTCTCGGCATTTCCCGGCTGACCCTGCGCAACAAGCTGCGCGAAGCCGGCGTCCCCGACAGCGAGTAGTCGTTTGCCGGTCGGTTTCTGACCGGTCATTCCTTGTGAACTCGATCAGTTTCTGACCGGTGGCTTAAAGCGGAAACCCAACTTCCGTTGTATTTACGGGGGTGGCACGAAGTCTGCGTAACCCCACCCCGAGCACGGGATTGTCCCGTGCCGCGCAATAGGGGGATTTCCATGCAGACACTACGCAAGACGCTCGTCGCCCTGAGCCTCGCCGCGTGCTTTGGCGGCGCGCAAGCACAAGGGGCCACGCCCGATCTCGCGCCGATGCCCGAGTTCAAGCCGGGCAACGCGACGATGATCGAACTGGGCAAATACTTCTTCTTCGACAACCGACTTTCCGGCAACTGGGGTGTGTCCTGCGCCAGCTGCCACAATCCGGAAAAAGGCTGGGGCGATGGGCAGGCGCTGTCGGCCGGCTATCCGTCGATGGAGTATTTCCGCAACGCGCCGACCGTCATCAACAGCGCCCACCAAAAGCGTTACCTGTGGGACGGCCGACTCGACGGCTCGGACGCCGGCACGCTGGTGCGCGACATGATCACCGAGACGCACACCATGAACATGGATTCGCGCCTGATGCAGGAACGCCTCAAGCAGGTGCCCGAGTACCACGCGCTGTGGCAGAAGTGGCGCAAGGACGACATCAACGGCATGCGCGTCTATAACGTCATCGGCGAGTTCATCAAGACGATCCGCACCACCAACGCACCCTTCGACAAGTTCAAGCAGGGCGACGCGAACGCGCTGAGCGCCGAGCAGAAGCAGGGCTACGAGCTGTTCAAGGGCAAGGCCGGCTGCGTGGCCTGCCACCACGGCCCGATCGGCTCGGACGGCAACCTGCACAGGACCGGCGTACCCGAGCACCCGGACGTGCTGAAGAACCCGCTGCGCACCATCACCATGCTGCGCCACTACGCAACCAGCGGCATGCCCAACTACATGAACGCGCGCACCGACGTCGGCGCCTATGCGATCACCAAGAACAAGAAGGACATCGGCAAATTCCGCACCGCCCAGCTGCGCGACCTCAAGCACACCGCGCCCTACATGCACAACGGCGTGTTCGCCACGCTCGACGAGGTGATCGACTTCTACGACAAAGGCGGTGGACCGGGTTCCGTGCTGAAGCCGCTCATGCTCGCCGCCGCCGAGAAACGGGCGCTCAAGTCCTTCCTGCTGTCGCTCTCGGGCGACCCCGTCATCGTCAAGGATCCCGGCCAGCCCGACATGCAGGTCTGGACCGCCTACGGCAAGAACTGAGGAGGCCATGATGAAACCTACATTCCGCATTTCCCTGGCCGCCGCATCCGTGCTGATTGCCTTCACCGCGGTGGCTGCCGACAAGTATCCCAAGCTCGGCCCGCTGCCCCCGCCGCCGATCCCGAAGGACAACCCGAACACGCCGGAAAAGTTGGCGCTCGGCAAGAAGCTGTTCTGGGACAACCGCCTCTCGGGCGACGGCTCGATGCCCTGCGTCTCCTGCCACCTGCCCGCGCTGGGCTGGGGCGATGGCGGCCAGATATCGCGCGGCTATCCCGGCACCAAGCACTGGCGCAACTCGCAGACGGTGCTCAACTCCGCTTACTACAACAAGCTGTTCTGGGAAGGCTCGGTGACCAGTCTCGAAGGCCAGGCGCCATCGGCCGCCGAGGGCGGCGTGGCCGGCAACGGCGACCCTTCGGTGATGGAGATGCGCCTGCGCTTCATCCCGGAATACGTCGCCGAGTTCAAGAAGGTGTTCGGCGCCGAGTGGCCGCGCATCAACGACGCCTACCGGGCCATCGCCGCCTACCAGCGCACCGTCGTTTCCGATGCGAAGAAGGTGCCGTTCGACCGCTACGCCAAGGGCGACAAGAAGGCGCTCAATGCGTCGCAGCTCAGGGGCATGGCGCTCTACAACGGCAAGGCCGGCTGCATCCAGTGCCATAACGGGCCGCTCGCGTCCGACCAGAAGTTCTACGCGACCGGCGTGCCGGCGCACCCGAACTTCAAGGAAGACCCGATCGGCCAGGTCACCCACCGCTGGCAGTACTACCAGAAAGGCGTGCCGGAAGCGCGCTACCGCAATGCCGCCGACGATGCGGGTCTGTTCTTCACCACCAAGAACCCGAAGGACATCGGCAAGTGGCGCGTCCCCTCGCTGCGCGAGCTGAAGTACACCGCACCCTACATGCACAACGGCATGCTGGCGACGCTGGACGACGTGGTCGAGTTCTACGACCGGGGCGGCGGCGCGGCGGAAAACAAATCGCCGCTCATCAAGCCGCTCAAGCTGAGCGCGCAGGAGAAGAAGGACCTCGTGGCCTTCCTCGAAGCCCTGTCGATGGACGAGCCGCTGATCCACGACGATCCGGTTCTGCCGGGCGACTACCAGCCGCTGCCTGCCCCCGTCATGGCCATCAAATAAGGAGAAATCGACATGACCGAAACAATGATTCCCGTGCATGCCGAGCACGATCACCACGACGATGATCGCGTCTGCATGAGCCGCCGCCAGTTCCTGCTCGCCGGCGGCGCGATGGTCACGCTGGCGGCCATCGGATTGCCCGGCGAAGCCGAAGCCGCACCCATGCACGCCTTGAAGGCGACTTACCCGAAAACGAAGATCGGCAGCCTCTCGGCGCTGAAGAAGGGCGTGCCGATCGACTTCGCCTACCCGTATCCGAACGTGCAGAACATCCTCGTCAAGCTTGGCACGAAGGCCGGCGGCGGGGTGGGCGCCGATCGGGACATCGTCGCCTTCAACCAGCAATGCCCGCACATGGGCGGGCCGATGCAGGGCACCTACAAGGACGCCTTCCAGGCGCTCGGCCCCTGTCCGCTGCACCTGACCACCTTCGACCTGACCCGCCACGGCATGGTGATTTCCGGCCACGCCACCGAGAGCCTGCCGCAGATCGTGCTGGAAGTGCAGGGCGACGACATCTACGCCGTGGGCGTGCAAGGCCTCGTCTATGGCTATGCCGCCATGACGGCCAAGCGTGCGTAAAGGAGAACAGAACATGAGCAAGAAAGAACGCTACATCGCCGCCGACCGCATTCCGCTG
>CAZPIE010000043.1:0-11068 GCA_964586275.1 uncultured Methyloversatilis sp.
GGCGACGCCGGTCGAGCTCGAGTTCGCGCAGGTCGAAAAGGCATAGGTTCATTACCGGCGCCGCAGCGGTTTTTCTGCAGCGAGAGGAGCGTTGCCAGCATGGAACGCGTTATTACTCACTAACTGGAGTTAGCAAACATGGCGAAGAAAATCGTCGGCTATATCAAGTTGCAAGTGCCGGCGGGCAAGGCGAATCCCTCGCCCCCGATCGGTCCCGCGCTCGGCCAGCGCGGCCTCAATATCATGGAATTCTGCAAGACCTTCAATGCCCAGACCCAGGGTCTCGAGCCGGGTCTGCCGATTCCATGCGTGATTACCGCTTATGCGGACAAGTCCTTCACCTTCATCATGAAGACGCCGCCCGCGACGGTCCTGATCAAGAAGGCCGCCGGCGTGCAGAAGGGTTCTCCGAAGCCGCATACCGACAAGGTCGGCAAGATCACCCGCGCGCAAGCCGAGGAAATCGCCAAGGCCAAGATGAAGGATCTGACCGCCGCCGACATGGACGCCGCGGTCCGCACCATCGCGGGTTCCGCTCGCAGCATGGGCATTACCGTGGAGGGCGTGTGACATGGCCAAGCATTCCAAGCGCGTCGAGGCGCTGCGCGCCAAGGTCGATCGCAACAAGAAATACCCGTTGACCGAGGCGTTGTCGATGGTCAAGGAAAATGCCACGGCGAAGTTCAACGAGTCCATCGATGTGGCCGTGAATCTCGGTGTCGATGCCAAGAAATCGGACCAGGTGGTGCGCGGCTCGGTCGTTCTCCCCGCAGGCACCGGCAAGACCGTGCGTGTCGCCGTGTTCTGCCAGGGCGCCAAGGCCGAGGAAGCCAAGGCGGCGGGCGCCGATATCGTCGGTTTCGATGACCTCGCAGCCTCTGTCAAGGGCGGCATGATCGATTTCGACGTTTGCATCGCCACGCCGGATGCCATGAAGGTGGTGGGCCAGTTGGGCCAGATTCTCGGTCCGCGCGGCCTGATGCCGAACCCGAAGGTGGGTACCGTAACCATGGACGTGACGACCGCCGTGAAGAATGCCAGGGCGGGCCAGGTCCAGTACCGTACCGACAAGGCCGGCATCGTCATGTGCACTATCGGCCGGGCTTCGTTCTCGGTTGAGCAGTTGCAGCAGAACATGGCTGCCCTGATCGAAGCGCTGAACAAGGCCAAGCCGGCTGCCGCGAAGGGGCAGTATTTGAAGAAGGTCTCGGTGTCCTCGACGATGGGCGTTGGGGTGCGTGTCGATCAGGCTTCCCTGGTTGCCGCGCAGGCATAAGAACTTTGGGCCGCTGCCCGCCTGCAAAGGAGCGCAGGGGGCGGCGGGTTGTCAAAGACCGCAGGCGTCCGCAAGGACTTAATTGTTGCTGAAGGGATGTCGGAGACGACGCTTTTGGCGACAGCCGGCGCAGATGGCGTAACCCGAAGACGGGAATTCCGGTTCCTGAATGAAGGTCGCCGTATCGCCAGCGCCGAGTTTCGGCGTTGGAGCTTGAAAAGGAGTTGACCGTGGGTCTCAATCTTGACGACAAGAAGGCGGTAGTCGCCGAAGTGTCCGCCGAAGTGGCGGGCGCCCAGTCGATCATCGTCGCCGAGTACCGTGGTCTCGAGGTGGGTGATGTCACCGTCCTGCGTGCCAATGCGCGCAAGGCGGGTGTGTATCTGCGTGTGTTGAAGAACACCCTGGTGCGTCGTGCCGTCATTGGCACGCCGTTCGAGGGTCTTGCCGACAAGATGGTCGGCCCCCTGATCTACGCCATTTCCAAGGATCCGGTGGCCGCGGCCAAACTGCTGCATGATTTCGGCAAGAGCAACCAGAAGCTCGTCGTCAAGGCGGGCGCCATGCCGAACTACGTCATGGATGCGGAAGGTGTCAAGGCGCTTGCCTCGATGCCCAGCCGCGAAGAGTTGCTGTCCAAGTTGCTCGGCACCATGCAGGCGCCGATCGCCCAGTTCGTCCGCACGCTCAACGAAATCCCGACGAAGTTCGTCCGGGGTCTCGCTGCCGTGCGCGACGCCAAAGAGTCTGCGGAGACTGCGTAATCGTTTTTCATCGATCAAAATATTCATTCAGGAGTTGCAATCATGGCTGTTACCAAAGCTGAAATCCTTGATGCCATTGCCGGCATGACCGTTCTCGAGTTGTCCGAGCTGATCAAGGAAATGGAAGAGAAGTTCGGCGTGTCCGCCGCCGCCGCCGCGGTTGCCGTGGCTGCCCCCGCCGCCGGTGCCGCCGCACCTGCCGCCGAAGAAAAGACCGAATTCACCGTCATGCTGATGGCTGCGGGCGAAAAGAAGGTCGAGGTCATCAAGGTGGTGCGAGCCGCCACCGGTCTGGGCCTCAAGGAAGCCAAGGACCTTGTCGACGGCGCTCCCAAGCCCGTCAAGGAAGCCATTCCGAAGGCCGATGCCGAGGCGCTCAAGAAGCAGCTGGAAGACGCTGGCGCGAAGGTCGAAGTCAAGTAATTGTTCTTGCATCATCGGCTGGCTGCCTGCCCGGTTGGATCTGGGGGCGGCCAGCCTTTCTGCATTGGTTTTTCTGGAAATATATTTGAGCAGTTCAGGTTTTAGCGATCGGCGATTCGGTCATGGACCGGCTTGCCGATCCCTGAATCCTGACTGACGGAGCGAACATGGCCTACTCGTACACCGAGAAAAAGCGTATCCGCAAGAGCTTCGCCAAGCGTGCGAACGTGCTAAACGTTCCCTTCCTGCTGGCAACCCAACTGGACTCCTATACGCAGTTCCTGCAGGCGGATGTTTTGCCGGCGCAGCGGAAAAACCAGGGTCTCCAAGCTGCCTTCAAATCGATCTTCCCGATCGTTGCGCATTCCGGCGCCGCGCGGCTGGAATTCGTCGAGTATCGCTTGGGCGAGCCGCCCTTCGATGTCAAGGAGTGCCAGCAGCGCGGCCTGACTTTTGCGTCCCCCTTGCGTTCCAAAGTGCGGCTGGTCATCCTTGATCGTGAAAGCAGTACCGAGAAGGTGAAGGAGGTCAAGGAGCAGGAGGTGTACATGGGTGAAATTCCGCTCATGACTTCGAGCGGTTCGTTTGTCATCAACGGCACCGAGCGCGTCATCGTTTCCCAGCTGCATCGCTCTCCCGGCGTGTTTTTCGAGCACGACAAGGGCAAGACCCATAGTTCTGGGAAGCTGCTGTTCTCCGCGCGGATCATTCCATATCGCGGATCCTGGCTCGATTTCGAGTTCGATCCGAAAGATCTGCTGTATTTCCGTGTCGACCGCCGTCGCAAGATGCCGGTTACTATTCTGCTCAAAGCCATCGGGATGAATCCCGAGCAGATTCTCGCAACGTTCTTCGAGACCGACACCTTTCATTTGGGCAAAAAGGGCATCCAGTTCGATGTCGTGCCCGAGCGACTGCGTGGCGAAGTGGCCAAGTTCGATATCCATGACAAATCCGGCAAGGTGCTGGTCGCCAAGGACAAGCGGATTACCGCCAAGCACATCCGCGACATGGCCGAGGCCGGCATCAAGAAAATTGCCGTACCCGACGACTTCCTCGTCGGTCGGGTGGTTGCCCAGAACGTGATCGATGCGGCCACGGGCGAGATCTTGGCAAATGCCAACGAGGAAATTACCGAAAGCCTGTTGGCCAAATTGGCAGAAGCAGGTGTCGAAAACCTCAAGACGCTGTATATCAACGATCTCGATCACGGCCCTTACATTTCAACGACCTTGCGTGCTGACGAAACGACAGATCAATGGGCTGCACGTGTGGCGATTTATCGCATGATGCGTCCCGGTGAGCCGCCGACCGAAGATGCAGTCGAGTCACTGTTTCACGGCTTGTTTTACTCCGAGGAGCGTTACGACCTGTCGGCGGTTGGCCGCATGAAGTTCAATCGCCGTGTCGGTCGCGAGGAGACTGTAGGCTCGAGTGTGCTTTCGAATGAAGATATTCTCGATGTTGTCCGAATTCTCGTCGAACTGCGCAACGGACGTGGCGAAGTGGATGATATCGACCATCTCGGCAACCGCCGGGTGCGTTCGGTTGGCGAACTGGCTGAAAACCAGTTCCGCGCCGGCCTCGTTCGTGTCGAACGCGCCGTCAAGGAGCGTTTGAACCAGGCCGAATCAGACAATCTCATGCCGCACGACCTGATTAATGCCAAGCCGATCAGCGCCGCGATCAAGGAGTTCTTCGGGTCGAGCCAGTTATCGCAGTTCATGGACCAGACCAACCCGCTGTCGGAAATTACCCACAAACGTCGGGTATCCGCACTCGGCCCTGGTGGTCTGACGCGGGAACGTGCGGGCTTCGAGGTCCGCGACGTGCATCCGACCCACTATGGCCGTGTCTGCCCGATCGAAACGCCGGAAGGCCCGAACATCGGCCTGATCAATTCGCTGGCCTTGTATGCCCGTACCAACGAATACGGTTTCTTGGAAACGCCATATCGGAAGGTGGTCGATGGCCATGTCACCAGCGAGATCGAATACCTTTCCGCGATCGAGGAAGGCAAATACGTCATTGCCCAAGCGAATGCGCAACTCGACAAGAAGGGCAAGCTGAGCGACGAACTGGTCTCCTGCCGTTTCAAGGGCGAATTCGAGCTGAAGGAGCCGGGCGAGGTCCAGTACATGGACGTGGCGCCTGGCCAGATCGTTTCCGTGGCGGCCTCGCTGATTCCCTTCCTTGAGCATGACGACGCGAACCGTGCACTGATGGGCGCCAACATGCAGCGCCAGGCGGTGCCCTGCCTGCGTCCGGAAAAAGCTCTGGTCGGCACCGGTGTCGAGCGGACTGTGGCGGTCGACTCCGGTACGGCCGTGCAGGCATTGCGTGGGGGCTTGGTCGACTACGTCGACGCGAACCGCATCGTGGTGCGTGTCAACGATGCCGAAACGGTTCCCGGGGAAGTCGGAGTCGATATCTACAATCTGATCAAGTACACCCGCTCGAATCAGAACACCAATATCAACCAGCGTCCCATCGTCAAGGTCGGCGATCTGATCGAGAAGGGCGACGTGGTTGCCGATGGCGCCTCCACCGATCTGGGCGAACTTGCGCTGGGCCAGAACATGCTTGTCGCATTCATGCCCTGGAACGGTTACAACTTCGAGGACTCGATTCTTATTTCCGAACGCGTGGTTGCCGAGGATCGATTCACCTCGATTCACATCGAGGAACTGACTGTCGTTTCGCGCGACACGAAGCTGGGTCCCGAGGAAATCACGCGCGATATCGCTACCTTGGGCGAGGCACAGCTCTCGCGTCTTGATGATTCCGGCATCGTCTATATCGGCGCGGAAGTCGAGGCGGGTGATGTGCTGGTCGGCAAGGTCACGCCGAAGGGCGAAACCCAGCTGACACCCGAGGAGAAGCTGCTGCGCGCGATTTTCGGCGAAAAGGCATCCGACGTGAAAGACACCAGTCTGCGCGTGCCCTCCGGCATGTCAGGCACGGTGATCGACGTACAGGTATTTACCCGCGAAGGCATCGAACGCGACAAGCGCGCGCAATCGATCATCGATGACATGTTGAAGAGCTACAAGCTTGACCTGGCAGACCAGATGCGCATCGTCGAGCGCGATACTTTCGCGCGGATCGAACGTTTGCTGTCCGGAAAGATTGCCAACAAGGGTCCTAAGAAGCTGGTAAAGGGTACGAAGATCACCAAGGACTATCTCGCCAGCCTGGAGCATTATCACTGGTTCGATATCAGCCTGGCGGATGAGGAAGCACAGCAGCAGCTTGAAAACCTGCGCGACAGCCTCGACCAGACCCGCAAGGATTTCGATGTCGCCTTCGAAGCGAAAAAGAAAAAGCTGACGCAGGGTGACGAGTTGCCTCCGGGCGTCCAGAAAATGGTCAAGGTCTATCTGGCTGTCAAACGGCGTCTGCAGCCGGGTGACAAGATGGCTGGCCGGCACGGCAACAAGGGTGTGGTGTCCCGCATCGTGCCAGTCGAAGACATGCCCTACATGGAGGACGGTACGCCTGTAGATATTGTTCTGAACCCGTTGGGGGTGCCGTCCCGGATGAACATCGGTCAAATCCTGGAGGTGCACCTGGGCTGGGCGGCCAAGGGCCTGGGTGAAAAGATCGGCGCCATGCTGCAGGAGCAGGCAGCCGAGCAGGCAGCCATTGGCGAACTGCGCAAATTCCTCGACAAGATCTACGATGTTTCCGGTCGCGATAGCGATATCGGCAGCTTGAGCGATCAAGAGATTCTTGAACTGGCCAACAATCTGCGAGCCGGCGTTCCTTTTGCAACCCCGGTGTTCGACGGCTGCACGGAAGAGGAAATTCGCGCGATGCTCGATCTGGCCTATCCGGAAGAGGTCGCAAAACGCCTGAACCTGACCGATACAAAGACGCAGGCGATCCTCTATGACGGACGCACCGGCGAAGCATTCGAGCGGCCGGTGACGGTTGGCTACATGCATGTGTTGAAGTTGCACCACCTGGTGGATGACAAGATGCACGCGCGCTCCACCGGTCCGTACAGCCTGGTGACGCAGCAACCGCTCGGCGGCAAGGCGCAGTTCGGCGGCCAGCGTTTCGGTGAAATGGAGGTCTGGGCGCTCGAAGCTTACGGCGCTTCCTACACTCTGCAGGAAATGCTGACCGTCAAGTCGGATGACGTGACGGGCCGCACCAAAGTTTACGAAAACATCGTCAAGGGCGAGCACAAAATCGATGCTGGTATGCCGGAGTCCTTCAACGTGTTGGTGAAGGAAATCCGCTCCCTGGCGATCGACATCGACCTCGAACGTTACTGATCATCTCCCGCCCCGCGACAGGAGTTAATACATGAAAGCACTGCTCGATCTGTTCAAGCAAGTCACGCAGGAAGAGGAGTTCGACGCAATCACCATCAGCCTTGCGTCCCCCGAAAAGATTCGCAGTTGGTCTTACGGCGAAGTGAAAAAGCCGGAAACGATCAACTATCGTACCTTCAAGCCCGAGCGCGATGGCCTGTTCTGTGCCAAGATCTTCGGTCCGGTCAAGGACTACGAGTGCCTTTGCGGCAAATATAAACGCCTCAAGCACCGTGGCGTCATTTGCGAGAAATGCGGCGTCGAGGTCACCCAGGCCAAAGTGCGCCGCGAGCGCATGGGCCACATCGAGCTTGCTTCGCCGATCGCGCATATCTGGTTCCTGAAGAGCCTGCCCAGTCGGCTGGGCATGGTCCTGGACATGACGCTACGCGATATCGAACGTGTTCTGTATTTTGAAGCTTATGTCGTTGTCGATCCTGGCATGACGCCGCTGAGTCGTGGGCAACTGCTGACGGAGGATGACTATCTCGCCAAGGTCGAAGAATATGGGGATGACTTCACGGCAGTGATGGGCGCCGAAGGCGTGCGCGATCTGCTCCGCAGTCTCGATATCGCACACGAGATTGAAATTCTGCGCCGGGATATCGATGCGACGGGTTCCGAGGCCAAGATCAAGAAATTCGCCAAGCGCCTGAAGATTCTTGAGGCCTTCCAGCAATCCGGCATCAAGCCGGAATGGATGATTCTCGATGTGCTGCCGGTGCTACCGCCGGACTTGCGTCCCCTCGTGCCGCTGGATGGCGGACGATTCGCGACCTCCGATCTGAACGACCTGTATCGCCGCGTCATCAACCGCAACAATCGCCTGAAGCGACTCCTCGAACTGAAGGCGCCCGACATCATCGTGCGCAACGAAAAACGCATGCTCCAGGAGGCGGTCGATTCGCTACTGGATAATGGTCGTCGTGGCAAGGCCATGACGGGAGCCAACAAGCGCCCGCTCAAGTCCCTGGCGGACATGATCAAGGGCAAGGGCGGCCGTTTCCGGCAGAACCTTCTGGGCAAGCGAGTTGATTACTCCGGTCGTTCGGTCATTGTTGTCGGCCCGCAATTGAAGCTGCATCAATGCGGCCTGCCGAAGAAAATGGCCCTGGAATTGTTCAAGCCATTCATCTTCGAACGACTTGAAAAAATGGGGGTCGCCAGTACGATCAAGGCTGCGAAGAGGGAGGTCGAAGCTGAAACCCCGGTCGTCTGGGATATTCTCGAAGAGGTCATTCGCGAACATCCAGTGCTGCTTAATCGCGCACCAACGCTTCACCGGCTTGGTATTCAGGCATTCGAACCTGTCCTGATCGAAGGCAAGGCCATCCAACTGCACCCCTTGGTATGTACCGCTTTCAACGCCGACTTCGACGGCGACCAGATGGCGGTTCATGTTCCCTTGTCACTCGAGGCGCAGGTTGAGGCACGGACCCTCATGCTCGCTTCCAATAACGTGCTGTCTCCCGCGAACGGCGCTCCCATTATTGTTCCTTCCCAGGACGTGGTGTTGGGCCTCTACTACGCGACGCGCGAGAATGCCGCGGCGCGTGGCAGCGGCATGATATTTGCCGATATTGCCGAAGTCGCACGAGCGGTTGATCTGCGTCAGACGGACCTGCATGCACGGATTTCCGTCCGTATCCGCGAATATGAGGCCGATGATGATGGCTGGCGCGAAAAACTGACGCGCTATTCGACGACCGCCGGCCGTGCCCTGCTTTCCGAGATACTGCCCAAGGGCTTGCCCTTCAAGGTCATCGACAAGCCGCTCAAGAAGAAGGAAATATCCAAGCTAATCGACGAAAGCTTCCGGCGCTGCGGGCTCAAGGAAACGGTCGTATTCGCAGACAAGCTGATGCAAGCCGGCTTCCGCCTTGCCACGCGCGGCGGCATTTCGATCTGCATCGATGACATGCTGGTCCCTGGGCAGAAGCAGGGGATCATTGAAGCCGCCGAAGCAGAAGTCAAAGAAATCGAAAAGCAGTACACCTCTGGCCTTGTCACGGTCGGCGAACGGTATAACAAAGTGGTCGATATCTGGGGCCGTGCGGGTGACCAGGTTGCCAAGGCGATGATGGACCAGTTGCAACATCAAAAGGTCCGCGATATGACCGGCAAGGAGATCACCCAGGATTCCTTCAACTCCATTTACATGATGGCCGACTCGGGGGCGCGTGGCTCCGCTGCCCAGATTCGCCAGCTGGCAGGCATGCGGGGCCTGATGGCCAAACCGGATGGCTCGATCATCGAGACGCCGATCACGACTAACTTCCGCGAAGGCCTGAACGTTCTGCAGTACTTCATTTCCACCCATGGCGCTCGCAAAGGCCTTGCCGATACGGCGCTGAAGACCGCGAACTCCGGCTACTTGACGCGTCGCCTGGTCGACGTCACCCAGGATCTGGTGGTCACCGAAGACGATTGCATGACGGCTAACGGGTTTGTCATGAAGGCGTTGGTCGAGGGCGGCGAAGTCGTCGAGCCTCTGCGCGAACGCATTCTCGGGCGTGTGGTTGCGGCAGATGTGATCAATCCGGACAACCAGGAGGTGGTCTATGCCGCTGGCGCCATGCTGGATGAGGATGCGGTTGACGCGATCGAAAAAATGGGGGTCGATGAAGTTTTCGTAAGAACACCGCTAACTTGCGAAACGCGCTACGGTCTCTGTGCCAAGTGCTATGGCCGGGATCTTGGGCGCGGCATGCTGGTCAACTCCGGCGAAGCAGTTGGTGTCATTGCGGCCCAATCGATCGGTGAGCCGGGCACGCAGCTGACGATGCGTACGTTCCACGTCGGCGGTGCGGCTTCCCGAGCCGCGGCGCAGAGTCATGTCGAGGTCAAAAGCGCCGGTACGATACGGTTCTCGGCAACGATGCGCTACGTTTCCAATCCGAAGAATGAAAAGATCATCATCGCCCGCTCGGCAGAGGTCCTGATTGTTGACGATCATGGGCGTGAGCGGGAGCGGCATAAAGTTCCATATGGCGCGACCCTTCTCGTCGATGACGGCAATCGGGTCAAACCGGGAACCCAGTTGGCTACATGGGATCCGCATACCCGTCCGATCGTGACCGAATATGCAGGTACGGTACGGTTTGAGAACGTCGAGAAGGGGGTTACGGTCGCAGAGCAGATGGACGAGGTGACCGGCCTGTCGACGCTTGTCGTGATCGATCCGAAGCGTGGCGGCAAGGCACAGGCAAAAGGCTTGCGTCCCCAGGTGAAGCTGCTGGACGAAAATGGCCAGGAAGTAAAAATACACGGTACCGACCATTCCGTTGCGATCACTTTCCATGTCGGATCGATCATTACTGTCAAGAATGGCCAGGCGGTAAGTGTCGGTGAGGTATTGGCGCGCATTCCGCAGGAGTCCGTCAAGACCCGCGACATTACCGGTGGCTTGCCACGTGTCGCGGAGCTGTTCGAGGCGCGTTCCCCCAAGGATGCCGGCATGCTGGCCGAGGTTACCGGTACGGTATCGTTCGGCAAGGACACCAAGGGCAAACAGCGGCTGATGATTACCGAGCCGGATGGTACTGCTCACGAATATCTGATCCCGAAAGACAAGCATGTCATGGCCCACGATGGCCAGGTGGTCAACAAGGGCGAAGTCATTGTCGACGGGCCTGTTGATCCGCACGACATTCTGCGACTGAAAGGTGTCGAAGAGCTTGCACGCTACATCATTGATGAAGTCCAGGATGTTTACCGTTTACAGGGCGTCAAAATCAACGACAAGCATATTGAAGTTATTGTCCGGCAGATGTTGCGGCGCGTGGTGATCACCGATCCGGGCGACTCGCGATTCATTCGCGAGGAGCAGGTGGAGCGTTCGGAAGTGCTTGACGAGAATGACAAACTCATTGCTGACGGCAAGCGACCAGCCGAATTCCAGCACATGCTGCTGGGTATCACGAAGGCCAGTTTGTCAACTGACTCGTTCATATCGGCCGCCTCGTTCCAGGAAACCACACGTGTTTTGACCGAAGCGGCGATCATGGGCAAACGCGACGAACTGCGTGGTCTGAAAGAGAACGTGATTGTGGGCCGTCTGATTCCGGCTGGAACCGGGCTGGCTTATCACCGCGCCCGTCGCATGCAAAGCAGTGGCGAAAACTCCGCATTCGGAAACCTGGACACGGACGAGCCAATGCAGTCCAGTGAAGAGGCGGGTGCGCAGATCAGTTGACGCCCTGCAGTGTCCCTACTACAATTTCGCCTCTTTTTCCTTACCAAACAAGCACCCTCCCTTGTAGTCGATCCTACCGATCCACGAA
>CAZPIE010000044.1:0-1607 GCA_964586275.1 uncultured Methyloversatilis sp.
TAAAGGATAGATCGGGCCGGGATGAGCCCATGTCCGCAGCGGGTAGAATCCGCCAGACATGAATGAAAGCACCCGTGCCTATGCCCGCATCGCCCTCGCCGCGCTGATCCTCGTCGGCACGGTCTGGGTGCTGGCGCCCTTCCTCGCCGCGCTGCTGTTCGCCGCCATCCTCTGCCTGAGCACCTGGCCGCTGTTCGCCAGGCTCGAAAGCCGGCTCAAGGGTCGCGCCACGCTGGCCGCCCTGCTGGCGACCCTGTTGCTCGCGCTGACGGTGCTGGTGCCGATGTCCTACCTCGCGGCGACGATCGCTGACGGGGTCGCGCAGTTGATCGCCCTGCTGCGCCCCTGGTTCGAGTCCGCCGACCACGCCCCGCCGGCCTGGCTCGCCGGCTTGCCCCTGATCGGCGAGCCGCTCGACGCCTATTGGCGCAAGCTCGCGGCCAGCCAGGCCGAACTCACCAACCTCGGCAGGCAGCTGTTCGACCCGGCCCGCAAGCTCCTGACCGCGGCCGCCGCCCTGATCGGCCAGGGCCTGCTCGAACTGACGCTCGTGGTGTTCATCGCCTTCTTCTTCTACCGCGATGGCGGCAAACTCGCCGCGCAGCTCGCCCGGCTGGCCGACAGGATCGGCGGCGAACTCGGCGGACGCATGCTCGGCCTCGCCCAAAGCACCATCATGGGCGTGATGATCGGCATCGTCGGCACGGCGGCGGCGCAAAGCCTCGTCGCGCTCATCGGCTTCCTCATCGCCGGCGTGCCTGCCGCCCTGCTGCTCGCCGCGGCGACCTTCTTCCTGTCGATGGTGCCGGTCGGCCCGCCGCTGATCTGGGGCGGCGCGGCCTGGTGGCTCTACAGCCAGGGCGAGACCGGCTGGGCGATCTTCATGGTCGTCTGGGGTCTGACCATCATCAGCAGTGTCGACAACCTCCTCAAGCCGTTGCTGATCAGTCATCACGCCAGACTGCCGATCCTGGTCGTCGCGCTCGGCGTGTTCGGCGGCGTGCTGGCCTTCGGCTTTGTCGGCATCTTCCTCGGCCCGGTCATCCTCGCCCTCGCGCTGACGCTGATCGAAGGCTGGATCGCCGCCTCCCCGGAGCGGACCGCATGATCGAGACGGACCGACTGATCGCCCCCGCCAGCGCGTCGGCGCAGGAAGACGCCATCGAGCGCGCGTTGCGGCCGAAGCGGCTCGCGGACTACGTCGGCCAGCAGAAAATCCGCGGCCAGTTGGAAATCTTCATTGCCGCCGCCAGGAAGCGCGGCGAAGCGCTCGACCACGTGCTGCTGTTCGGTCCGCCGGGGCTAGGCAAGACCACGCTCGCGCACATCATCGCCCACGAGATGGGCGTCAATCTGCGCCAGACCTCCGGCCCGGTGCTCGAGCGCGCCGGCGACCTCGCGGCGATTCTGACCAATCTCGAACCGCACGACGTGCTGTTCATCGACGAGATTCACCGCCTCTCGCCCGTCGTCGAGGAGATCCTCTACCCGGCGCTCGAGGACTTCCAGATCGACATCATGATCGGCGAAGGCCCGGCCGCGCGCTCGGTCAAGCTCGACCTGCCGCCGTTCACGCTGGTCGGCGCGACGACGCGCGCCGGCATGCT
>CAZPIE010000044.1:1707-10685 GCA_964586275.1 uncultured Methyloversatilis sp.
GTTCTATTCGCCGGAGGAACTCGGCCTGATCGTGCGCCGCTCGGCGCAGTTGCTCCATTGCGAGATCGCTGCGGAAGGCGCGGTCGAGATCGCGCGCCGGAGTCGTGGCACCCCGCGCATCGCCAACCGCCTGCTGCGCCGCGTGCGCGACTTCGCCGAGGTCAAGCACGACGGCGCCATCACGCAGGACATCGCCGACGCCGCGCTGACCATGCTCGACGTTGACCACCTCGGCCTCGACGTGATGGACAGGAAGCTGCTTTCCGCGATGCTGGAGAAGTTCGGCGGCGGCCCGGTCGGCGTCGACAACCTCGCCGCCGCGATCGGCGAGGCGCGCGACACCATCGAGGACGTGCTCGAGCCCTATCTGATCCAGCAGGGCTACCTGCAGCGCACGCCGCGCGGGCGCATGGCGACCGCGAGCATCTGGCGGCATTTCGGGCTCGAGGTGCCGGCCAGCGTCAACCGCGACCTCTGGCAAGACCAATGATCGGCACGCTGCCCGTGCGCATCTACTACGAGGACACCGATGCCGGCGGCGTCGTGTATTACGCCAACTACCTCAAGTACCTCGAACGCGGCCGCACCGAGTTCCTGCGCGCGCTCGGCTTCGAGCAGCGCGCGCTCGCGCGGGAAACGGGGCTGGCCTTTGCCGTCCGCGCTTTCGCGGCCGAATACCTGAAGCCGGCGGTGCTCGACGATGAACTTGTCGTCACGACCGAGGTCGAAGCGCTGGGCCGCGCGCAAGTCACCTTCGCGCAAACGATCGAGCGCGGGGAAGAAACGCTGCTGACCGCGACGGTACGCGTCGCCTGCCTCGAACTGGCCCGGGGCAAACCCGCTGCCATCCCCGCGTCCTTGCGCGCCCAACTTGCCGTCACGACATGAACGTCACCCAGGATCTCGCCATACTCGACCTCGTCATGCAGGCCAGCCTCGTCGTCAAGCTGGTGATGGCCCTGCTGGTCTATCTTTCCGTCCTGTCCTGGTACTGGATCTTCCGCAAGTGGTTCCAGTTGCGCGACGCGCGCGCCAAAACCGACGCCTTCGAGCGCGATTTCTGGAGCGGCGGCGACCTGAACACCCTGTTTCAGGACGCCGTTGGCAACCGCGCGCACAGCGGCGCGATGGAGCGTATCTTCGAGGCCGGCTTCCGCGAATTCACCAAGCTGCGCGGGCAGAGGTCGCTCGACCCGGGCACCGCCATCGACGGTGTCAGGCGGGCCATGAGAGCGACCTGCCAGCGCGAGATCGACGATCTGGATGCGCACCTGTCCTTCCTCGCCTCGGTCGGCTCGGTGGCCCCCTACATCGGCCTGTTCGGCACGGTCTGGGGCATCATGAACTCCTTCCGCGGCCTTGCCAGCGTCAGCACCGCGACGCTCGCCGCCGTCGCGCCCGGCATCGCCGAGGCGCTGGTCGCCACGGCCATCGGCCTGTTCGCGGCGATTCCGGCCGTGGTCGCCTACAACCGCTTCGCGCACGACACCGACCGCATCGCCGTGCGCTTCGAGAGCTTCATGGAAGAATTCTCGAACATCCTCCAGCGCCAGATGAAGTAAGTCCATGCGCCCGAGAAGACTCAAGCACGAAATCAACGTCGTGCCCTACATCGACGTGATGCTGGTGCTGCTGGTGATCTTCATGGTCACCGCGCCGATGGTCCCGCCGGCCAGCATCGAACTGCCCAGCGTCGGCAAGGCCTCCGCGCCGCCGGTCGAGCCACTGGAAATCACCGTCAAGGCCGACGGCGCGATGGAAATGCGGGATCGTGCACTGGGCGGCGCGACGGTCACCGTCGGCCGACTGGAGCTGGCGCAGCGCATCCGGGAAGCTCAGGCCAGGCATCCCGACCAGCCGGTGCTGATCGCCGGCGACAAGAACGCCCGATACGAGGCGGTCCTCAACGTCATGGACGAACTGCAGCGCGCGCAGGTCGCGAAGATCGGCCTGCTCGTGCAGCACAAGGCAGGCGGCACGCGATGACGGAGGCGCCCGCCCAACCGCGCAAGGCGCCGGGCAAGCGCATTTCCTTCGCACTGGCAGTCCTGATGCACGTCGTGCTGGCCGTGCTGATCATCTACGGCATCCACTGGCAGACGCAGGCGCCCGAAGTGGTCGAGGTCGATCTCGTGCGTGCCGTCCCGCCAGCCCCGACTTCCGCGCCGGAACCCAAGCCGGAGCCGAAACCCGAACCCAGGCCGGAACCCAAGCCGCAACCGAAACCCGAGCCGGTCAAGCCACCGCCCAAGCCCGATATCGTCCAGAAGGAAAAACCAAAGCCGCCCCCTGCGCCGCCAAAGCCCGAACCGAAGCCGGAACCGCCCCGGGATCCTTTCAAGGAGCAAATGGAGCGCGAACTGAAGGAGGCGGAGCAGCGCAAGGCGCTCGAAGCCGCCGCCCAGGAACAGGCCAGCCTCAAGGCCCAGCAGGCCGGCTCCGCCAAGGCCAGCGCGCTCGCCGACTACATCGCCCGCATCAAGGGCAAGGTGCGCGGCAACATCGTGCTGCCCGGCGACATCAAGGGGAACCCGGAGGCGGTTTTCGAGGTCACTCAACTGCCTTCGGGCGAAGTCCTCAATGTCAGACTCAAAAAATCCTCCGGAAACTCCGCCTGGGACAATGCCACCGAGCGCGCGATCCTCAAGTCCAGTCCGCTGCCCAAGCCCGCCCAGAGCGAATTGTTCAGTCGCGTGCTGGAACTCAAGTTCCGCCCGCTGGAAGAGTGAGTTTTCCAGCGGGGTATAATTCCGGGCCTATGACAAAACTCGTTTCCTGTTTGGTCGGCGGCGTTTTGCTGGCGAGCCTCGCCACTGCCTCCCTCGCCCAGTTGTCGATCGAAATCACCGGCGCGGGCGCCCAGCGCCTGCCCATCGCCATCGCCGACTTCTCGGGCGAACGCGTCGTTTCCCAGGCCCTGACTTCGGTCATTCGTTCCGATCTCGAGCGCAGCGGCCGCTTCCAGCTGGTCGATCCGGGCGCCGTCCCGATCAACGAGAACACCGCGCCGAACTTCCTCGACTGGAAAAGCCGCGGCGCCGATGCCCTGGCCGCCGGCAGCCTGACGGCCACGCCGGACGGCCGCTACGAAACCCGTTTCCGCCTCCACGACACGCAGAAGCAGGCCGCCATCGCCGGCCAGGCGCTGACGCACAGCTCGAACCAGATCCGCGCCACCGCCCACCGCATCGCCGACACGATCTACGAGAAGCTGACCGGCGAGCGCGGCATCTTCTCGACGCGCATCGCCTACGTGGTCAAGAGCGCGGGGCGCTACGAACTGCAGATCGCCGATGCCGACGGCAACGGCGCGCAATCCGCCCTGGCTTCGCGCGAGCCGATCATCTCGCCGGCCTGGTCGCCCGACGGCAGCAAGCTGGCCTATGTTTCCTTCGAGCAGAAGAAGCCGATCATCTGGGTGCACGACCTGGCCACCGGCCGCCGCCATGTCGCCGCCAATTTCAAGGGTTCGAACTCGGCGCCCGCCTGGTCGCCCGACGGCCGCAAGCTGGCCGTGGTGCTGACCAAGGACGGCGGCTCGCAGCTCTATCTCGTCAATGTCGACGGCAGCGGCGTCACCCGGCTGGCCAGCTCCAGCGGCATCGACACCGAGCCGCAGTTTTCGCCCGACGGCGAGTTCATCTACTTCACCTCCGACCGCGGCGGCAGCCCGCAGATCTACCGCATGCCGGCCGCCGGCGGCACGGCGCAGCGCGTCACTTTCGACGGCAGTTACAACGTCACGCCGCGCCTCTCGCCCGACGGCAAGAACCTCGCCTTCGTGACGCGCGACGGCGGCCGCTTCCGCGTCGCGGTGATGGACCTCGCCACCCGCCAGGTGCAGGTGCTCACCGACACGGCCAAGGACGAATCGCCGAGCTTCGCCCCCAACGGCCGCATGATCCTCTTCGCCACCGAAGTCGGCGGCCGCGGCGTGCTCGCGGCCGTCTCGGTCGATGGCCGCGTCAAGCAACGTCTCTCGGTGCAGGCTGCGGATGTCCGCGAGCCGGCCTGGGGCCCCTTCGGCAAGTGATTCATTTTGAATATCAGGAAAAATAGCCATGCGTAAATCAGCTCTGTCCGTTTCCCTTGTCTCGCTTGCCATCCTCGCCGGCTGCGGCAGCCAGCCGCCCGCCCCCGAACAGGAGGGCGCCGGCGTCGAGAGCCGCAGTCCCGGCGCCGTCCCATCCACCTCGCCCGTCGGCACTTCCGGCATCGACCCCTACGCCCTCGCCGCGCTGAAGGATCCGAAGAGCCCGCTGGCCAAGCGCAGCATCTACTTCGACTTCGACAGCTACGTCGTCAAGGACGAATACCAGACCCTGCTCGGCCATCACGCCCAGTTCCTCGTCAAGAACGGCCAGATGAAGATGCTGATCCAGGGCAATGCCGACGAACGCGGCAGCCGCGAATACAACCTGGCCCTCGGCCAGAAACGCGCCGAGGCCGTGAAGAAAGCGCTGATGCTGCTGGGCGTCAAGGAAGCGCAGCTCGAGTCCGTCAGCCTCGGCGAGGAAAAGCCGGCCTGCATGGACGCGACCGAATCCTGCTGGGCGCAGAACCGGCGCGGCGACATGCTCTACTCCGGAGAGTTCTGAACCATGCGCGCGCGCCAGCTCGTGCTGCTCTGTTGCGCGGCCTACAGCCTGCCGGCGCAGGCCATCTTCAGCGACAGCGAGGCGCGCAAGCAGATCGTCGAACTGCGCACCGAGCTGACCCGCAGCGGCGAAACGTTGCGCCAGCGCGTCGATGGCATCGCCAAGAACCAGCTCGACTTCGCCAACCAGATCGAGACCCTGCGCGCCGACGTCGCCCGCCTGACCGGCCAGATCGAGGTGCTGACCAACAGCCTCGAAGCCGCGCACAAGCGCCAGCAGGATTTCTACGTCGATCTCGACAACCGCCTACGCAAGCTTGAAGCCGCAAGCGCTGCCGCCGCCGCGCCGCAGGAACCGGTTGCGCCGAAGGCGGATCCGCAAGCCGAAATGCGCGATTACGACGCGGCGCTCGGCCTGTTCCGCGACGGCCAGTACAAGGAGGCGCAGGCGGCCTTCGAAGGCTTCATCGCGACCTACCCCAAGGCCGCCATGCTGCCCAACGCGACCTACTGGCTGGGTTCCAGCCTGTATCAGCAGAAACAGTTCGGCAAGGCCGCCGAAATCTTCGGCAAGGTCGCCGCGACCTGGCCGAACGACCCCAAAGCGCCGGACGCACTGCTGGCGCGCGCCAACGCGCAGGTCGAAGCCAAGGACGTCAAGGGCGCGATCCAGACGCTGCAATTCCTGGTCGACCAATACCCGGCCAGCGCTACCGCCGAAACCGCCCGCAGCCGCATCAAGACCCTCGCCCCGAAAAGACGGTGAAGCGGGCAAGTGCCGGCCCGATGCTCAGGGTCAGCGAAATCTTCCATTCCCTGCAGGGCGAATCTACGCGCGTCGGTTTGCCCACCGTCTTCGTCCGCCTGACCGGCTGCCCCTTGCGTTGTACTTGGTGCGACACGAGCTACGCCTTTTCCGGGGGCGAAACGCTGGCGCTCGAAGCGATCCTCGCCCGCGTCGCCGCCTTCGGCTGCAAGACGGTCTGCGTCACCGGCGGCGAACCCCTCGCACAGGCTGGCTGCCGCGGATTGCTGGCCGCGCTGTGCGACGCCGGCCACTCGGTCTCGCTCGAAACCTCCGGCGCGCTCGACATCTCCGCCGTCGATGCGCGCGTCTCACGCATCGTCGACATCAAGCCTCCCGGCTCGGGCGAGGTGGAAAAGAATCGTTGGGAAAACCTGGAGCATCTGCGGGAAACCGACGAACTGAAGTTCGTGCTCGCTTCGCGCGCGGACTACGACTGGGCCAAAGGGATTCTCGCGGGTCGACGCGAGAAGTCGGCGCTGACAGGACGGCATCTGGCGGAAAAATGCACGGTACTGTTCTCGCCCGTCTGGGACCGCCTGCCGGCCGCGCAACTCGCCGGCTGGATCCTTGCCGACCGCCTGCCGGTGCGCTTCCAGTTGCAGCTGCACAAGACTCTCTGGGGACAAGAGCGTGGCCGATAAACGAGCAGTCGTGCTGCTCTCGGGCGGCCTCGACTCCGCCACCTGCCTCGCCATCGCCAAGAGCGAAGGTTTCGCCTGCCACTGCCTCTCCGTCGATTACGGCCAGCGCCATCGCGCCGAACTCGCGGCCGCGGCGCGCGTCGCCGCCGCGCTCGGCGCCGCGGCGCATCGCGTCGTGCACCTGGACATCGGCCAGTTCGGCGGCTCGGCGCTCACCGATAGCACAATTGCCGTGCCGACCGCGGGCGTCGCGCCGGGCATCCCGGTCACCTATGTGCCGGCACGCAACACCATCATGCTCTCCCTCGCACTCGGCTGGGCCGAGATCCTTGGCGCACAGGACATTTTCGTCGGCGTGAATGCCGTCGACTACTCCGGCTATCCCGACTGCCGGCCGGCCTTCATCGAAGCTTTCGAACGCATGGCCAACCTCGCCACCAAGGCCGCCGTCGAAGGGCGCCCCCTCAAGCTCCACGCGCCACTGATCGACCTTACAAAAGCCGAGATCATCCAGCGCGGCACGGCGCTCGGCGTCGATTACGCGCCGACCGTCTCCTGCTATCAGGCCGATGCGCAGGGCCGCGCCTGCGGCCTCTGCGATGCCTGCCGCTTGCGCAGCGCAGGCTTCGCCGCGGCCGGCCTGCCCGATCCGACACGCTAGAAAAGTATCCAGCTTCAGAATAATGATCATTTAATCATATACTTATAATGCGCATTGATTGACCCCGGTCAATTCATTCGGAAGACCTGTCCGATAGTCTTCGCGACCGAAGCGGACGCATATCCGCGGTAGCAATCGAAATAGCTGCGCGGAATCCACAGGGGGTGGATTAACGCGAGCCACACACACTGGGGGATCACCAATGCACAAACCGCGCATACGCATGGTCGCGCTGCTTTTGACCATGTCTGCAGGAATCGGAACCGCCGCAGGCGAAGAGATCGACATTTCCGGCGTGGCAGCCACATGCTTCAGCTGCCACGGCATCGACGGCGCGAGCGTCGGCCCGTCGATGCCGAGCATCGCCGGGCAGAACGAGAACTACCTGCGGCATGTCATGCTGGAGCAAAAGCACGACAAGCGCTATTCGTCGATCATGGGCCGGCTGTTGCGCACCTACAGCGACGAGGAAATAGCGCTCATGGCCAAGTATTTCGCCGCCAAGCCCTGGGTTCCCGCCACGGTGGATGCGGAAATGCGCATGGTCAATCGCGGCCGCCAGGTGGCGCAAAAAACCTGCCAGCGCTGCCACGGCCCGACCGGCGAGCGCATCGCCGAAGGGACGCCGCGCCTGGCCGGGCAGTGGCCCGGCTATCTGGCGATCGAATCGATGAAATACACCGATCCGACCTTCCACCGCAACAAGCCGAGCGAGCGCATGGCCGAGCGCGTCGGCAATCTGGCGGTCGAGGATGTCCGGGCAGTCGCCCACTTCCTGGGCACCCGGAAATAAGGGGGGCGGACGATGACTCAATGGAATCGCAGGGAATTTCTTGGTGCACTCGGCGCTGGAGCATTGTTGAGCGGCGCGCCGCTGATCGCTCGCGGCGCGGCCAAGGGGCGCGTCGTCGTGGTTGGCGGCGGCTTCGGCGGCGCGATCGCCGCACGCCATATCAGGATGGCCGACCCCGGTATCGAGGTCACCCTCATCGAGCGCAGCCGGGAATATTTTTCCTGCCCCTTCAGCAACAAGGTGGTGGCGGGCATCATGGAACTCGATGCGCTCAAGTACGACCTCAAGGCGCATGCGGCGCGCGGGGTCCAGGTGGTCTACGACGACGTCGTCGCCATCGATCCGGCGAAACGCAGCGTCGCCACGGCGGGCGGCCGCCAGTTCGCTTACGACCGGCTCATTCTGGCGCCGGGTATCGAACTCGATTATGCCGCCGTGGAGGGCGCGACGGCCGGGATCGAAACGGCCATGCCCCACGCCTGGAAGGCGGGCGAACAGACGCTGCTGCTGCGCAAGCAGATCGAGGCCATGAAAGATGGCGGCCTGTTCATCGTGACCGCGCCGAAGCGGCCCTATCGCTGCCCGCCCGGCCCCTATGAACGCGCCACCCTGGTGGCCCACTACCTGAAGCGGCACAAGCCCAAATCGAAAGTCGTGATCCTCGACGATGACAACACCATGCCGAAACAGTCCCTGTTCCTCGAAAGCTGGAACAAGCTGTATCCCGGCATGATCGACTGGGTCACCGGCAACAACGGCGGCAAGGTGGAACGCGTCGACATCAAGAAGCGCATGGTCGCCACGACCGACGCGGACTTTCCGGCCGACGTGATCAGCTTCGTTCCGCCGCAGAAGGCGGGCGCCATCGCGCAGAAAACCGGCCTGACGGACAACAGCGGCTGGTGTCCCGTCGACCCGTCCACGCTCGAATCGACGCGGCACAAACTCATCCACATCGTCGGCGACGCCGCCTATACCGATGGCGTTCCCAAATCGGCCCACATTGCCGGCGCGCTGGGCCGAACCGCGGCGCGCGCCATCGTCGCCCTGCTGCAGGGCAAGGCGCCGCCTGCGCCGCAATACGTCAACACCTGCTACACGCTCGCCGCGCCCGACTACGGCTTCTCCATCGCCGGGATTTACGTGCCCAAGGGCGGCGTGATCACCACGGCGCCGAACAGCGTTACCGTCTCGCCCCTCGGCGCGACCGAGTACGTGCGGCGCACGGAGGCGGAGTTTGCCTATGGCTGGCTGAGAAACATCGCGGCCGAAGCTTTCCTCTGATGTGACGCTGGCGCTGCCGGACGCTTGCGGCGAGGAAGTTTTCGCGGCGCGGCGATTTCCGTCACAACATGCCATTGACGGAAATCGCTAGAATAAAAAAAAATAATCCATAAAACAGTTCTTCGAGGAGGCTTGATCGGTGGAATTCACCATTCATATTCAGGTGCTGCTCATCGTCTTTGGTTTGGCGGTGG
>CAZPIE010000045.1:0-10486 GCA_964586275.1 uncultured Methyloversatilis sp.
TTTGTACCCGTGATCCGGTTCCCGGTTCCGCCGTCCTTCCCCTTCATCGCCCCGCTGTCTTGAGTTTCGCCCCACCATCGGGGGGCAATCCCCTTTTTTTGTTTTTTCAGGATATTCAAGACATGGCAACAGGTACAGTCAAGTGGTTCAACGATTCCAAGGGTTTTGGTTTCATCACGCCGGAAGCCGGCGGCGATGATCTCTTCGCCCATTTTTCCGCCATCCAGTCGAGCGGCTTCAAGACGCTGCGCGAAGGCCAGCGCGTCAATTTCGACGTGACCTCCGGCCCCAAGGGCCAGCAGGCGGCGAACATCCGTCCCCTCGATTAAACGGTACGGGTAAAACATGGCCAAGGAAGAACTCATTGAAATGAGCGGCGTGGTGATGGAAGTCCTGCCCGATTCGCGTTATCGCGTCACGCTCGACAATGGGCACGACCTGGTGGCCTACAGCGCCGGCAAGATGCGCAAGCACCATATCCGCATCCTTGCCGGCGACAAGGTTTCTCTCGAAATGTCGCCCTACGACCTGAGCAAGGGGCGTATCACCTTCCGGCACCTCGAACAGCGCGGCGCCCCCGCTGCGCCGCCGCGCCGCCGCTACTGACCGCGCGGCAGGCTCAGCCGCCGACCCCCAGCCAGAAACCGCTCTGGCGGTCGAGGAACTCGGCGTAGGTCAGGTAATGCGAGCCGTCGCAGGAAAAGGTGAGGCTGACCATGCCGTTGAAGATGTTGATCGAGGCCGAGCGCAGATAGATGTTGCGGTCGGCGAGCCGCAGCTCGCGCATGGCGGAGAGCATCGGCTTGACCGCTTCGCGCGGCATGGCCGCATCGGCCGGCCAGGGCTGGCGCGGATAGAGCAGGCAGACATCCGGATCGGCGAGCGCTTCGTCGTCGAGCAAGCGATAGCGGTAAGGATCGTCGAGAAACCAGGCGGTGGCCCGGCTGCTGGAGAAGTGGATCACCGCCTGGAACAGCCCGCGGTCGGTGATCAGCTCCTCGAGGATCGACAGCGCCTGTTCGATGTGGCGATCCATCGGGCTTTCGCTGCGCTCCTGCATGAACACCGTGCCGCGGATCGAGGGATCGCCCTTGACCTGGCGCCAAGCCGGGGGCTTTTCCGGTTTGACGGCGGCAGTCGGCAGGTGGCGTACATCGAAGTCGGCGCCGACGTAACCGAGCACCGTGTCACCGGAGCGCACGACGTGGAGCGCGGTGATCGAGGGGCGCCCCGACTGGCTGACGTAGGCATCGGAAAGCAGAAAACCCCAGGGGGGCACAGGTTCGCGCATGTAGGCGCGGTGCGAGCGGTCGCGACCGAAATGCGCGGTCGACAGGCCGCTGGCACCGACGTTGTCGCAGATCTGGATGCCGGCCGGATCGAGGCAGTAGAGATACTTGGCATGGGGAACCTCGGCGAAGTGTTCGCCCAGCAGCGCATCCAGCTTGTCGCGATCACCCCAAATCGGGGGACACTGGGCTGCGATGCGTGCCATCGGGCCGTGCAACTGGTCGGCCAGCTCGGCGCGCTTGCGCATGACCGACTCTTTCCAATTTTCTTCCACGATGAAACACTCTCCCGCAACGCAGCAAACAGCGGGGTAGGATAACGTGAAACGCCTTGCATGCCGACCTCTACCCCAAGCGGATTATGGCGCGACGGGCGGCCACGATCGGCACCGCGGCGTAGACGCAAACCGCTCAGCTTGACTAGAGGTCAAGGATAATCAGAAAGTGACGGAGGTGCCACCCACCATGTGGGTCAGGATGGCCGCCAGCCCGCGTGGCTGGATGGCCGGCAGGCGGGCCTTGACCGCGCCCACTTCGTCGGGAACGCTGCACACCTGGTCGCAGGTGGCGCAGATGTAAATGTTGCCGCCGAGATCGAGAAAAGTGTCCATCAGCTCGCGCAGCGGCGGGAAACCCTTCGCCACCACGTCGTCGCTGGCGCCTTCGTAGGCCCAGTAGGAACCGTCGCCGATCAGGAAGACGATGGCGTTCAATTCCATCGCGATCGCCGCACAGGCGGCTGAGAAGGCCAGCGTCGCGCGCTTGCCGCCGTCGGCGTGGTCCGCCGTCAGCATGACGACGTAATTCTTCTTGTTTTTCCCGTCCTCCAGCCGGGCAGCCTCGGACTTGGCCAGCAGGCGGATTTGCGAGTCGATGTCGAACCAGTGGGTGACTTCTATCTCGGTTTCGTACTCAGGCATCTTCATTCCCTCAGTGATAAACAGGCTGCCTCCGCAGGCTACCGCAGTGCAGCATTTAACGCAATCTTGCCAATGGCTTGATATTTGTCTTTTTTATTTCAGCTTGACTGAATCGTGTCGAGGGCGGCGGCCAGTGTCGCGACCGTGCGGTCGATCGCATACAGTTTGTCCAGCCCGAACAGGCCGATGCGGAAGCTGCGGAAGTCGGCGGGTTCGTCGCATTGCAGCGGCACGCCGGCCGCCGTCTGCAGCCCCTGGGCGATGAATTTCCTGCCGGACTGGATTTCGGGATCGTCCGTGTAGCAGACCACGACGCCCGGGGCCTCGAAGCCCGGCGCGGCGACGCTGCGGAAGCCGCGCTGCGTCAGCATGGCACGCACCCTCGCACCGAGCTCGGTCTGCGCCCCGCGCAAGCGTTCGAATCCGTAAGCCTCGGCCTCGAGCATCGCCTTGCGCAACACGGCCAGCGCGTCGGTCGGCGGTGTCGCATGGTAGGCATGGCCGCCTTTCTCGTAGGCCTGCATGATCTGCAGCCACTTCTTGAGGTCGGCGGCGAAGCTGGTGCTCGTGGTCGCGTCGATGCGCCCGAGCGCCGCCGCGCCGAGACAGACCAGCGCGCCGCAGGCCGGCCCGCTCCAGCCCTTCTGCGGCGCGGTGACCAGGATGTCGATGCCGAGGCCGGCCATGTCGACCCACAGTGCACCGGAGGCCACGCAGTCGAGCACGAACAGCCCGCCATGCGCATGCACGGCGTCAGCCACGGCACGCAGGTAGCCGTCCGGCAGCAGCATGCCGGAGGATGTTTCGACATGCGGGGCGAACACGAGGTCGGGCTTTTCCGCCTTGATCGTCGCCACGACCTCGTCGATCGGGGCGGGAGTGAAGGGCGATTGCGCGGCCTCGGCGGTTCGACGCGCCTTCAGCACGGTGGTCGCCGACGGGATCGCACCGGCGTCGAAGATTTGGCTCCAGCGGTAGCTGAACCAGCCGTTGCGGATGACGAGACACCTCTTGCCGGTGGCGAACTGGCGCGCCACGGCCTCCATGCCGAAGCTGCCGCTGCCCGGCACGACGATCGCCGCCTCGGCGCGATAGACCGACTTGAGAATGCGCGAGATGTCGCGCATCACGCCCTGAAACGCGGCGGACATGTGGTTCAGTGCGCGGTCGGTATAGACGACCGAATATTCGAGCAATCCGTCGGGATCGACGTGGGGCAGCAGTCCAGGCATGAAGGTCTCCTCGTGTATTTGTCGGACGAAGCTTAGCAAAGTCGGCGCTGGCGGGACGGCAATAGCCGGCACGCCGAGTTGATGGGGACGGCAATAGCCGGCACGCCGAGTTGATGGGGACGGCGCCGTGCCGGTTTCAGAACGCGCGCGGGGCCCTCTCGATGCCGCCGATGCGGTCGCCGCGCTTGATGCCGCGTTGGGCGAACCAGCCGGCATTCATCTCCAGCGCGTAACGGGCCGGCTGGGCGGCGCAGTGGTTGTCCTCGCTATGCGGCTGCATGTCCGCGATGTTGAGGATGCGGCCCTGCGCGTCGAGGAAGGCCACGGAGAGTGGCAGGAAAGTGTTCTTCATCCACATGCAGTGTTGCGCGTCGCGCTCGAACACGAACAGCATGCCGCGCTGGGCGGGCAGCGACTTGCGCTGCATCAGCCCCTGCATGCGCGCGGCATTGTTCGCCGCCACTTCGGCCTCGATGCGGTGAAAACCGGCCGTCAGCTCCACGACGGGCAAGGTCTGCGCGACCGCGCGGCCCGCCGCCAGGATCAGCGCGACGCCGAGCAGCAGGCGCCTCATCGGCCCGCTTCCCCGGCGTAACGTTTGCAAAAACGCAGTTTTTCCGGATAGGGGAAGAAATCGCGGATCACGCCAGCCCGAACCTCCTGCTGGGCCCGCTGCCAGAAGGCGACCTCGAGCAGGTCGGCATGATGCTTCAGGAAGGCGGCGCGGATCTGCGGCGCGCCGAGCAGGAAGGTCGCGAACTCTTCCGGGAAAACGTCGTTGCGGCCCACGGAATACCAGGGCTCGCCGGACAGCTCGGCCTCCTCGTTCGGGGGCGGCGGAATGCGGCGGAAATTGCAGTCGGTCATGTATTCGATCTCGTCGTAGTCGTAGAACACGACGCGGCCGTAGCGCGTCACGCCGAAGTTCTTCCAGAGCAGGTCGCCGGGAAAGATGTTGGCGCTGGCCAGCTCGCGGATCGCGTTGCCGTACTCGATCACGGCCTGCTCGACGAGGTCGTCGCGGCCCGCCTTCACGGCGCGTTCGAGGTAGAGGTTGAGCGGCTGCATGCGCCGCTCGATGTAGAGATGCTTGATGATCAGGTCCGAACCATCTTCCTCGATGAGCGAGGGGATTTCCCGGCGCAGCTCCTCGATCAGTTCGGGCGCAAAGCGATCCTTCGGCAAGGCGACCTGGGAGAACTCCAGCGTGTCGGCCATGCGGCCGACACGGTCGACCTGTTTCACCAGCTGATACTTGCGCCGCACGGTCGCGTGGTCGACATCCTTGGTCGCGCCGAAACGGTCCTTGATCACCTTGAAGACGAAGGGGTAGGACGGCAGGGTGAACACCAGCATGACGAGGCCGCGAATGCCCGGGGCGACGATGAACTGGTCGGCCGAGTGGTGCAGGTGGGAGAACAGCCCGCGATAGAAGTCCGTCTTGCCCTGCTTGCCCAGGCCGAGCATCGTGTAGAGCTCGGCGCGCGGCTTGTGCGGCATGATCGAGCGCAGGAACTGGACGTAAGCGGAAGGCACCGCCATATCGACCATGAAATAGGCGCGCGACAGCGAGAACAGCAGGCTGATCCAGCCGGGATCGAGAATGATCGTGTCGAGCACGAGCCGCCCGTCGGCATCGTGCAGGACCGGCACGGCGAAGGGGTATTCGTTCGGGCCGTTCACCGCCTTGCCGATCACGTAAGCGCCCTTGTTGCGATAGAAGGCGGAGGACAGCACCTGGATCTGGAAGTTCACCTCGCGTTGCGGCAGCTCGGGCAGATACTCGCGCACCGCGCGGCGGATATATTCGATGTCGCGGTCCAGGTCGGCGAACGGCCGGCGCCAGCCGAAATCGAGGAAAATTTGCCGCAGCGATTCGCGGAATCCCGTTTCGTTCGGATAGTAGCTGCGGTAGGCCGGCGGGTCGGATTCGATGTATTCGGTCGAGATCGCCGGCCGGACGAAGATGAAATCGTTGTGGAAGTAGGTGCGATGCAGGATGCGGCAGAACACCGAGTTGAAGAAGGTTTCGGCGAGCTCCGGCTGGTCGTGGTTGGTCAGCAGGCCGATGTAGAAGAGCTTGGCCTGGCGCCAGACGCCGTCATCGACAATTTCGGCCTTGAGCTCGCGATGCAGTTGCTCGACCGTCTCGGCGACGCGCTCGTCGTAGAAGTGGATGCGCTCCCTGACCGCCTGCTGGACGGCCTGCCAGTCGCCCCGCTCGAAGCGGGACTTGGCGGCCGCCGAACTCGCGCGAAACAGCCGGTAATGCTTGTCGAAACCCGCCATCAGCGTCTGCGCGATCAACCGGGCCTGCGCGGCGGCGGCCGGATCGGCGCCGGCTGCCAGATTCACTGTCAGGTTCATGTGTTGTGTGAAACGCCTTACGCGCCGACCGCCACCCTCGGCGCTTCATCAACCGGGAGTGGCCCGCGGTCGGCGATGCGGCGTCATGTTGATTTATGTGGCATCTGAGCGTGCCGATTGTAGCACCGGCATCTAGCCGTCCAGCGGGCATTGATGGATAATGCCGCAGCTGAACGCCGCTCCAACCAACAACAACCGTCCGTGGAGAAATCATGACTCAGTCTCACATCAAGGTTCCCGCAGGTCAGAAAATCGTTCCCGGCCAACCGACGCCGGACAACCCGATCATTCCCTACATCGAAGGCGACGGCATCGGCGTCGACATCACCCCCGTGATGAAGGCCGTGGTCGACGCCGCGGTCGCCAAGGCCTACGGCGGCAAGAAGAAGATTGCCTGGATGGAGGTCTACGCCGGCGAGAAATCGACCCGCCTTTACGGCCCCGACGTCTGGCTCCCCGAAGACACGCTCAATGCCTGCAAGGAATATTCGGTCTCGATCAAGGGGCCGATGACCACGCCGGTCGGCGGCGGCATCCGCTCGCTCAACGTCGCGCTGCGCCAGGAGCTCGACCTTTACCAGTGCGTGCGTCCCGTGCGCTACTTCAAGGGCGTGCCCTCCCCGCTCAAGGACCCGACCAAGACCGACATGGTGATCTTCCGCGAGAACACCGAGGACATCTACGCCGGCATCGAATGGCCGGCCGAGTCGGACGGCGCGAAAAAGATCATCAAGTTCCTGCAGGACGAGATGGGCGTCAAGAAGATCCGCTTCCCGGACACGTCCGGCATCGGCATCAAGCCCGTCTCCCGCGAGGGCACCTCCCGCCTGGTGCGCGCCGCGCTCCGATACGCCATCGACAACGACCGCAAGAGCATCACCTTCGTGCACAAGGGCAACATCCAGAAATACACCGAAGGCGCCTTCCGCGACTGGGGTTATGAAGTGGCGCGCAACGAATTCGGCGCCCAGCCGATCGACGGCGGCCCGTGGTGCAGCCTGAAGAATCCCCACACCGGCCGCGAGATCGTCGTCAAGGATGCCATCGCCGATGCCTTCCTGCAGCAGATCCTGCTGCGTCCCGCCGAGTACGACGTGATCGCCACGCTCAACCTGAACGGCGACTACATCTCCGATGCGCTGGCGGCGCAGGTGGGCGGCATCGGCATCGCCCCGGGCGCCAACATTTCCGACCAGTACGCGGTGTTCGAGGCCACGCACGGCACGGCGCCGAAGTATGCCGGCAAGGACTACGTCAACCCGGGCTCGCTGATCCTGTCCGCCGAAATGATGCTGCGCCACATGGGCTGGAAGGAAGCCGCCGATCTCATCATCAAGTCGATGGAAGCGGCGATCGCCGACAAGATCGTCACCTACGACTTCGCGCGTCTGATGGAAGGCGCCACCGAAGTGAAGTGCTCGGCCTTCGGTCAGGCGATGATCGAGCGCATGTAGGGCGTACCAAATAAAAAACCCGGCGGACGCCGGGTTTTTTGTCTCAGCGCCAGAAAAGTCGGCGCTGGCAAGACGGCAAAGCCACCGTCGAAATCAGGCCTTCTGGATGTTCGAAGCCTGCTTGCCCTTGGGGCCCTGCACGACTTCGAAACTGACCTTCTCGCCCTCTTTCAGGGTCTTGAAACCTTGCATGTTGATCGCGGAAAAGTGCGCGAACAAATCTTCGCTGCCATCATCCGGGGTGATGAAGCCAAAACCCTTGGAGTCGTTGAACCACTTGACGGTACCCGTTGCCATAAAACCTCTTTCATAAAACGTGACATATATCCGGTCACGAACAGCATGACCAGCGACATGTTTGTGTTACAAGTTCTCGACAGCGGGAGAGCCAAGGCGGTGAATCAGAGAACTGAAACGAACTGCACGGACACTCGCTCAGTTACCAAGACGATACTGAGGCAACACTGAGGTGGAGCTTGAACCAAACACGGTCGCCTTTTACGCAGTTTTACTATTGCCGTCAAGTGGTTTCGATGCTGCATGACAGCATCGCCGCTGCCCCGTCCAGCCTCGCAATGCACCCGCTACAGCGCTGTTTTCCCCCCGCTTTTCCCCTGATGGCGCCGCGGTTGTCGGCGGATTGAATCGCATTAGAATCGCCCCATGGCCACACGCAAGCAGAACCAGCACTCCAGCGCAGGCGTCGCCCTCGAACCGGAACGGCAAAAGATCAAGCCGCCCCCCCTCTACAAGGTGGTGCTGCTGAACGACGACTTCACGCCGATGGATTTCGTCGTCGTCGTCCTGGAAAGGTTTTTCAGCATGAACCGCGAGCAGGCCACGGTGGTGATGCTGAAGGTGCACCAGCAGGGCCGCGGTGTCTGCGGCGTGTTTCCGCGCGACCTGGCTGCCACCAAGGTCGAGCAGGTCTGCGCGTTCGCACGCCGTCACCAGCATCCGCTGGCCTGCGTGATGGAAGAGAACTGAAAGGACAGGTACCGTAATGATCGCCCAGGAACTCGAAGTCAGCTTGCACATGGCCTTCGTCGCGGCGCGCCAGAAGCGCCACGAATTCATCACGGTCGAACACCTGCTGCTCGCGCTGCTCGACAACCCCTCCGCCGCCGACGTGCTGCGCGCCTGCGCTGCCGACATCGAGGAACTGCGTCGCGAGGTCGCCGGTTTCATCGACCAGCACACGCCCACCGTGCCCGGCGACGGCGAAATCGACACGCAGCCGACGCTCGGCTTCCAGCGCGTCATCCAGCGCGCCATTCTCCACGTCCAGTCCTCCGGCAAGAAGGAAGTCAACGGCGCCAACGTGCTGGTCGCGATCTTCGGCGAAAAAGACTCGCACGCCGTCTATTTCCTGCAGAAGCGGAGCATCTCGCGACTCGACGTCGTCAATTACATCTCGCACGGGATCACCAAGACGCCGCAGCCCGCCGGCAAGGGCCAGGAAGCCCCCGAACCCGACGCCGAAGCGCAGCAGCAGGCAGGCGCGCTCGAGAACTTCACCCAGAATCTGAACCAGCTTGCCCTCACCGGCAAGATCGACCCGCTGATCGGTCGCGAGAAGGAACTCGAGCGCGTCATCCAGACGCTCTGCCGCCGCCGCAAGAACAACCCGCTGCTGGTCGGCGAAGCCGGCGTCGGCAAGACCGCCATCGCCGAAGGCCTGGCGCGACGCATCGTCGAGAACCGCGTCCCCGAGATCCTCGCCAACGCCACCGTCTATGCCCTCGACATGGGCGCGCTGCTGGCCGGCACCAAGTATCGCGGCGACTTCGAACAGCGCCTCAAGGCCGTGCTCAAGCAGCTGGCCGACAGACCGAACGCCATCCTCTTCATCGACGAGATCCATACGCTGATCGGCGCCGGCGCGGCCTCGGGCGGCACGCTCGACGCCTCGAACCTGCTCAAGCCGGCGCTGTCCTCGGGCACGGTCAAGTGCATCGGCGCGACCACCTACAACGAGTTCCGCGGCGTCTTCGAGAAGGACCACGCGCTGTCGCGGCGCTTCCAGAAGATCGACATCAATGAGCCGACGGTGGATGAAACCGTGCAGATCCTGCGCGGCCTCAAGACGCGCTTCGAGGAGCACCACGGCATCAAGTACTCCACCGCCGCGATCAGCAATGCCGCCGAATTGTCAGCCAAGTACATCACCGACCGCCACCTGCCGGACAAGGCCATCGACGTCATCGACGAAGCCGGCGCCGCGCAGCGCATCCTGCCGAAGTCGAAGCAGAAGAAGCTGATCGGCAAGCAGGAGATCGAGGAGATCGTCGCCAAGATCGCGCGCATCCCGCCGCAGCACGTCTCCGCCGACGACCGCTCGGCGCTGAAGAACCTCGACCGCGACCTGAAGAGCGTCGTGTTCGGCCAGGACAAGGCGATCGATGCCCTGGCGCGGGCGATCAAGATGTCGCGTTCCGGCCTCGGCAACCCGCAGAAGCCGATCGGCAGCTTCCTGTTCTCCGGCCCGACCGGCGTCGGCAAGACCGAGGTCGCGCGCCAGCTCGCCTACTGCTTGGGCATCGAGCTGATCCGCTTCGACATGTCCGAGTACATGGAGCGTCATGCCGTGTCCCGCCTGATCGGCGCGCCGCCCGGCTATGTCGGTTTCGACCAGGGCGGCCTGCTCACCGAGGCGGTGACCAAAAAACCGCATGCCGTGCTGTTGCTCGACGAGATCGAGAAGGCCCACCCGGACATTTTCAACATCCTGCTGCAGGTGATGGACCACGGGACGCTGACGGACAACAACGGCCGCAAGGCGGACTTCCGCAACGTCGTGATCATCATGACCACCAATGCCGGCGCCGAGTCGCTGCAAAAGACCACCATCGGCTTCACGACGAGCAAGCAGGCCGGCGACGAGATGGCCGACATCAAGCGCCTGTTCTCCCCCGAGTTCCGCAACCGCCTCGACGCGACGATCTCGTTCAAGGCGCTCGACGGCGAGATCATCCTGCGCGTCGTGGACAAGTTCCTCATGCAGCTCGAAGGCCAGTTGCACGAAAAGAAGGTCGAGGCGATCTTCACCGACCCTCTGCGGGCCTGGCTTGCCGAAAAGGGTTTCGACCCGCTGATGGGCGCGCGGCCGATGGCGCGGCTGATCCAGGACACCATCCGCGCCGCGCTGGCCGACGAACTGCTGTTCGGCAGGCTCGTGCATGGCGGGCGCGTGACCATCGACCTCGACGAGCACGACAAGGTGA